>NZ_SJOR01000002.1:0-204994 GCF_012027715.1 Massilimicrobiota sp. SW1139
CAAAATAAATAATAATTCACGTATTGCTGATTTAGCTGAGAAATTTGGATTTAATGATAGAAATATAGAATATGTTTCGGAAATAAAAGATATTGAATATAATCCAATAAATATAAAAATGGAAAAAGAAAGAAAAAAATCTGTAGATTTATTAATGAATATGATTAATGAAAGAGAAAGATTGGTGAATGAAAGTGAAGATATTGCATAACGAAGATTTATCAAAATATACAACAATAAAAATAGGTGGTATTGCTAATAACTTTTACATTCCTGAAACTCAAGAAGAATTAATTAATCTAGTCAAAAAACTAGAAAACTTTAGAATTCTTGGGGGTGGTTCAAATCTTTTAATCAATGATACAATAAGATTTAATCATATTATTTATACCAAAGAATTTAACAAAAATTTGTCAATAGATGACGATATTGTTACTTGTGGAGCTTCGGTTAGTCTACAAAAATTGATCAGTTATATTAATAATCATAATTATGGTGGAATAGAATATTTGTACTCGGTACCTGGATATGTTGGTGGAGCTATTTACATGAATGCTGGTCGTGGCAAAAGTTATAATAAAAGCATTACTGATTATTTATTAGATATAAAAGTATTACATCATCAGGAAATTAAAATTTTATCTGCTAATGAATGTTGTTTTTCTTATAGATCCTCTATTTTTCAAAATGATGAGTATGTTATTTTAGAAGCAAGATTTAAATTCGAAAAAAAAGATAAAGAACTTTGCAAACAAGAAAGAATTGAACGTCTCAAATATTCTAAAACATATCAAGATACTGCGTATCCAAATTTTGGTACGGTTTTTTCAATATGTAATGATAAGCTTCTAAAGATTTCAAGAATGAGCTTCAAATTTAATAAGGATAAAATACAATTTTCAAATAAATCTTTAAATTGGTTGATTAATAATGGGGGAGGAAAATATATGGAAGCCGTTAAAAGAATTGAGAGAACTAAAGCAATTCATAATTTATTTAAAAAGAAAATAAATGTAGAAGTTAGAATTTGGAACGATTAGGTTTAAAAATGAATACTATTGTCTATTGATTATTTCACGTTCTTCAACCACTCAATTCACAACATCAGCACCAGTAGTAGATAATTGTAGCACCACCTGTGCAAATGAATAGCACCGCTCAAAAGCGGTGCCTGTTTTTATTCTTTGTTCATATTTGAAGTAACTTCTCTCATATTGACGTCACCTGCATTAATCGTAACAGAGTTATGAATAATTCGGTCCATGATTGCATCTGCATGTACCCCTCCACCTAATCGTGTATGCCAAGATTCTATTTTGAATTACGTACAAAATATAGTTGATTTGTTTTGATATCTTCTTTCCACAAGTTCAAAAATAAATTCTATTTCTTGTTCGTTCATAGAGTTTATGAGCCATTCATCTAAGATAAGCAAAGGACACTTAGCATATTTATTAATGAGCTTATTTCGTCCTCTTTTTAGTTCTGCTTCTTCTAACTGAACAAACAAATCAGGTATTCTTATATAACGTGTACTTATTCCATCACGACAAGCTGCTTTACCTAGACAGTTTGATAAAAATGTTTTTCCTTTTACATTAGGGAAAGACATATTACATTTCGGCATTAGGAAATGAAGCATGTAAAAAAGCAATAAATGTAAAATATATAAGATTGCCTGATTTATTGTATGATTTAGATCAAGCAAGAGCTAAAGGAAATTATAAAAAGAAATTAAGAGCACTATCAAGGATAGAATTACTCATTATTGATGAATTTCTATTAACACCGACGACTTCAGAACAGCAATCAGATATCTTAGAATTATTAGAATTGAGATATAATACTCATTCAACAATATTTGCTTCACAATTTATTCCACAAGGATGGCATGAAAACTTAGGAAGCAGTGCAATAGCAGATGCAATATTAGATAGAATAACAGCAAATTCATATCTCATTCATATTAAAGGAAGTAAATCAATGAGGGTAAGAGAATTTGAATAAAAAATAAGGGAAGAATGTTCAAAAAATACTAAAGAACAAACTTCCTTTTTTGATGAAGATATAGTGTCGTCAATTTGATTAACACACTGTCGTCACCTTATTAACACGGTGTTGTCAAAGAGGTGAAATATTCAATATATAAGGTTGCCAGATTTATTGTTTGAATTGGATCAGGCAAGACGAAATGGAAAATATAAGCCAAAATTAAGATTATATGCAAGAGCTGAAGTTCTTATTATTGATGAATTCCTGCTTAATCCAACAACTCAGGAACAACAGGGCGATATTCTCGAACTGTTGGAATTAAGATATGATAGTCATACAACAATTATTGCTTCACAATTCACACCAGATGGATGGCACAAAAACCTAGGTGGAGGAGCAATAGCAGATGCCATACTTGATAGAATAGTATCGTCTTCGTATACCATTCATATAAAGGGCGACAAATCAATGAGAACGCGAAAAAAGAATTAATAAGAAAATGTCACTATGGTCAAATCTATAGTGACTATTTTTATCATCACACTGGTGTGATGATGTCATCAAATGAGTGAAATGGTGTCATCTTTTTAGTGAAATACTCAGTAAAGTGAATATTCATGCATCATGTTAATTTATTGACTGATTATTACAGCGTAGCTGACCATTAATTCCAATTATAAGTGATCATCAATTCCGATATAACTGATCAATGATTCCAATTAGGTATATCAACCATATTATATACGCCCCTTTTGATGTAATATTTGATTGTAAATAAGCATCGAATCAACAAAGAATATTGGCTCTGTGACAAGACTAGCAATACAGAATAGCAGGATATACTCGAAATTCTAGAAAAAAGATATCGAGTATATTCAACAATATTATGTTCACAGTTTGATGTGGCTGGATGGCATAATAAATTAGGAGGTAGAGCATTTGCTGATGCAGTCTTAGATAGAATTGTATTTAAATCTCATACAATAAAAATATTGGGTGATAAATCAATGAGAAACAGATAATAAAAAGAAATCCTGATTAATTATAAATTAAGGTATTATAAAATCTGATGAGGAGAAAGAAGGCCTTTAAAATATTATGAGGACATGTCACATATGACCTTTAAAATTTTATGAGGAGTTTCTACTCCTCATTTTTTGTTATAATTTAATAGTCTGGCTGTCTATGATTATGGATAAAAATAAAAAAATTCTACTTAAGATTTTTGATCTTGATGATGATCTCGTCGAAAATGTCAGTTTAGAAACTGATATGAAAAGAAATACTCTTTATGTTAAATTCAAAAGAACTATGAACTACTGCTCTGTATGTGGTTCTGTCAAATTATTAAGCAAAGGCTATTATACAAGTACTTTAGTAGGTTGCCCTTTTAATGGGAAACCTACACTCATTAAATGTAAAATCAATAGATTCGTTTGTAAAAATTGTGGTTCATATCCTGTTGATGAAAATCCTATTTCATATAAGAACACAAATATGACTAGAACTGCTGTTATTACCATATTGAATGAACTTAAACCTTATACAGCGACCTATTCGCAAATTGCTAATAGATTTGGTACGTCAACTTCTCATATTATGAATCTATTTGATAGATATGTAAGGGTCAAAAGAAAAAAACTTCCTAGAGTACTTCTTATTGATGAGTTCTACTTTTCTAGAAAAGTTAAATTTAAACATCCAACTATACTCATGAATTTTGAAAACAATGTCATTATTGATGTTATAAAATCCAGAAAACAGGAAGTAACTCTAGAATATTTCTTTCATATTCCTAAAGAAGAAAAAGAAGCTGTTGAATTTATATGCACGGATATGAGCTATACATTTAAACCCCTTCTACAGCTCTATTTTCCTCATTCAACGCTTCTTGTCGATCATTTTCATGTTATAAAATATATCAATGATCAATTAAATAATACTAGAATTAGAGTCATGCGTAAATATTCTCATGATAAAACATCTTTAAACTATCGGATTTTAAAAAACAAATACAAACTTTTATTAAAGAATGAAGAAGACCTTGATGATGAAACATACAAAAATGATCATATACTTGGATTCACTACAACACAATCGGGCATAGTTTATCAGATGACATTGTTAGATGATGAAATCAATAGAGCCTATAAACTCAAAGAATTATATAGAGCTTTTGACAGTATCACAAAAAAAGAAATCAATAACTATGATATGGAAAAGGAATTAAACTCAATTATCAAACAATTTAAAAATTCAAACATAGAAGAAATGATAGAAGTTGCAGAAACATTAAAAAACTGGAAACAAGAAATACTCAACTCATTTGTATGGATAAAGGACAGAAGAATATCTAATGGACCTATCGAAGGAAAGAATCACTACATAAAGAAGATATTATATAACGGCAATGGAATGCAAAACTTTGAACGTGCAAGAAACAGAATTTTATATTCACAGAATAAATATGAAAGCTATGATTTAGATATAGAATATACAGATTCGATAAAAATGAAAAAAGAAGATTTGTTATTTAACGATGATGAAACTGACGAATTTGAAGAATAAAAAATAAAAGGAGGAGAATACAGCCAGACACCACTTCTCCTCATAGAATTTTAAAAAGGATTCGAAATTTTGTTATCGAATCCTCATTATATTTTAAAGCGATTTTGTCAAATCCTCATAGGATTTTATAATACCTAAATTAACTAATCAGGATTTTAATTGGTCAGTTTTATTGGAATCATTGATCTTAGCCATCGGAATTATCATAAAATAGATTCTTGATTAGGCTTATCAGAATACTAGGTCAATCTGATAGGAATAGTTGGTCAGGGTGAGAGGAATATTCTTTGATGACATGAAACATCAAAATATTTCTTCCAATTCCTTCATTGATTCACATACTAGATTAATAAATTATTTATATTTTGTCGAAATTAATGAAGCAATTTCACCAAAAATTATTATCTAATTTATAATTTTCTAAATCAGCGAATTTTCTCGGCATAAAACATTTTGTCGTCAGTTTGATTGATATGTTGTTGTCACTCCATTAACACATTGTTGTCATTAGGGTGAAATATTCAAGTAAAGGACGATTTTATAGATATTATTTTCATAAGTCACAAAACTTATATGAGTTAAGAAGGAAAGAATGTCATCGTAAAGCAATTAATGATGCTAATGTATTAAGTTATATTGAAAATAAAATACAATTTACACTGGCCACTTGAACAGATTGCAAACAGAAATGTAGAATGAATATCTATACCTTCAATCTCTACTATATATAGGATGATTCATAGAAAACAAATCAGTCAAATTACCATGGAGCATTTAAGAAGAAAAGGTTGAATATTTCACTCACCGTCTGGGTTTATCCTCATATTAGCGTATATATTGTAGAATATAATTTAATTAAGGTGTATACTATTAGTAGATAAGAAGTGAAATTATGATTTCTTCTACACTGCTGATATTCTACACCTTTCTTCCTTTTATTCAAAGGATTCTAAGATAGTTAAAATTGTTGAAGATAATAATCAAGTTAGTATTTATTTAAAATCTCAAAGTCATGAGCAAATTTGCCCTAAGTGTGGTCATGATTCTAATAGATATCACAGTACTTATTGTAGAAAATTACAAAATCTACCAATCTTTGGAAAGTCTGTCTATATTTATTTAACTGGATATCAATATCAATGTGAAAATGATGACTGTGATCAAAGTGTTTTTTTGCGAAGATTTAAATGGTTTTACTGGACATTATAGGAGAATGATCAGAAGGCTAGAGGATTTCTTAGTTACTCTTGCATTAAATACCAGTTACGAAAGTGCAGCTAGAATAGCAAAACTTATTGGAATAAAAACAAGTGGTGACACCATTATTAGAATTTTGTTAGAACGTGCTTCTCATATAAATAAGATGAATACTGATTTTATTGGCGTAGATGATTGGGCATATAAAAAAGGAAATACATATGGAATAATTATAGTTGACGGTCATACACATCAGCCAATAGAATTATTAAATGGGTGAGATGGAAAAGAGTTAAAAGATTGGTTGAAAGAAAATAAGCAAATTAAAACAGTTACAAGAGATCGTACTTCTGCTTATGCAAGAGCCATTCAAGAAATATTGCCAGAAGCAATGCAGGTAGCAGATAGATTTCACTTACATCAAAATTTTCTTGAATGTATTCAAAAAGTCATACAACAAAACATACCAGATAAAATTAAAATTGAAGATGAATACAGATATATTATAAAAAGGAGTTTCTCAAAGAAAATTAGCAAAGATGTTTCATGTTTCTCGACATACAGTCTCTAAACACATTGAAGGTGATGCAAAAAAACTTGCATCACCTGATAAAATAGATAAGATAAATTTTGATACAAATAGAAATGAAATCATTAAGCTTTTAAAAAAGTATATCGTATATGAAGCTTATCCAAAAGCCATTGAAATAGAATATACTGGAAAAAGGACACAGTTTTATAAGAAGTGTAAAGAATTATTTGAAGAATGCAATTTACCTAGATTAATAAAAAGCACTTGTGGCGAGAATATCATTACCTAAAAATTAATCTTCATTATATCAACCGAACAGATATTTTTAGATATCTATGGCATGGAGATAATAATTTTACAGAAAACGAATTAAAGCAAATCAATAATAGATATAACATTATTAAAGAACTCAATCATTTAATAAAAGATTTCAGAAAACTATTCGCAGATAAAAGTATCATTGAACTATGTCTTTTTATAACAAACAATAAAGACTCAGCTTATTCTCAAATTCGTTCATTTATAAAAAGCGTTTTAAAGGATATTGAACCAATATCAAACGCAGTGGTAAAAGAATACGACAATGGATTCGTAGAAGGAACAAATAATAAATTGAAGATGATAAAACGACAAAGCTATGGTGGATGTAAACTTGAACTACTTAGAGCACAATTCATACTTCAATCATTGTTATCAAGCTAATACGCAGATATGAGGATGAACCTTGTTATATTGGAATATTGATAATTTAAAATCTAGCGTTGTGGATTTTAAAAAGTTTTAAAGTTCACACGTTGTGATTTTGAAAAAAGCTTTAAAGTAATTACGTTGTATTGATGAAACGACCTAAAGATTAGGTCGTTTTTTGACGTTTAATATTCTCTATTTTATCTTTTCTTTTTTGGAGTTCCTGTTTTTCTTATTTTATGTACATCCAATATCTGTTCGCTATATGTTTCATGCTTGTTTAAAACATAAAGTAATCGATTCCTAAATCTATTGAAATTTGTATATCCGTTTGCTAGTCTTAATATGATTTTTACTATTCTATTTCTTCCTTCTATTGGTCCATTGGATAATTTTCTTCCATCATATATATGAAATGAATTGATGATTTCTTCTTCCCAGTTTTCTAATGTCATGGCAATATTTCTCATGTATTCTATATCGCTGAGCTTATATTCGACAATAACTGTTTCTAATAATTCCTTTCTAAAATCTATATCAACATTTGCTTCACAGAATATGCAATACAGTTCTTTAAGGTCATATGCTTCTTTTAGTTTAGAATCAATTTCGAGGATCATATCTAATGTCTGTCCTTCAGTATATCTCATTTTAAAATGTCTGTTTCTGTCAGATTTTGTATCATTGATATCAAGTGAATTTTTGAATAATAAATTATTTTTATGCTTTAAAAGATAATATTCATCTGATTTCTTGTTTTCGCTATATTTATTCATGACATCACACCTTATTCGGTTCAATGCATTGTTTATGATTTTCATGATATGGAATCTGTCAGCACATATCAGTGCATAAGGAAGATAGATTTTAACGATGTCTCTGCAGTTATCATAGAGATCCATGGACACATACTTTACTCTTTCTCTTTCATGCTGAGGAATGTTTCTAAAATATGATCTTAAGTTTGCTTTCTTTCTTGAAGGAAGGACATCAATGACCATACCATTTTTAAAGTTGATAAGAAGGCAGGAATATTTATTTTCAGCTTTCCTTGAAAAATAGAACTCATCAATGCAAATAGCTTCAGATAAAGGTTTTCTTTTAATTTGAACATGTTCGTCAAATATGGTCTGGACAATAGTAGGAGAAAGATTTGTTTTTCTTGCGACCATGGAAAAGGTCTGGTTATAATCTTTTAGAAGGATAAGAACATTTTTAACAGTTTCATTAGTAAGCTTAGGGTGAGAACTTTGAAATGGGTTAGGCTCACTTTCTGTAACCCTGCAAAGAGGACAAATATACCTTCTTCTTTTGTAGATAACAGTTGTATGATGCGAGATAAATATGGAATGATTCAAACTGATGGAATCATAGGTCTGAATCCTGGTGATATATCTGCCACATCTAGGACAAAAGACACCTCTGGAAACAAGTTTAATAAAATAATAGGAATGATTGTTCTTGAAAGCATAGTCAATGGATTCAAGATTATCGACTTTAATATTGAGAGTTTTTATGATATCATTATAGATAGGCAAACGCCTCCCTTCATGTATGAATTAAACGTCAAACATATTCTAACATGAAGGTTTTATTATATACAAAAAAGGCACCACGCTAAAATTTAAAGGCTACTTTTAAAAGCAACGTATAAACTTTAAAGGGTACCCCCCTACAACGCCAGATTTTAAATTACCGGAATATTCAATTACCATTGTGTTTTATTATGCAATACTTTAATTGATGTCTAAATATTATCACTTGAATAAGATAAAAAATTAAAACTAAAAACAAACTAGTAAAGGTTGTGTACTTAAGTGATACAATAATAAAACACAATGCATATACAATTTCAAAAATCATTTTTTGAATATCCAAACTATGTAATTTTTTTCCTAAAATAATTTCTGATAAGCAACTTCTAAAAGTGATTGCAATAACCATAGATATCATGACCATTATGTAAGATTTTAAAACATAGGTTGCAATGAAACACAAAATAGTAGAAAGGGTTAATGTTAAAACATTGATACATAAAAGAATTTTTTCAAATCTTAGCACCTTAAAAAAGGTATTGAAAACCATGTTCATTTTTGCATCAAATATACAGATTGGTAATAGGATACTCAAATATTGAAAGCTATCATTATAGCTTGGTATCCAATATGTCAATATCACTTTCATTGGAATCATAACAATATATATCAAAGGCATAACAAAAAAACAAAATATTTGCATTAATTCATAAATTCTTATTTGAGATTTTTTGTCAGTAGTTCTTAATGCTGGAAAAAAAACCATACTTACTTGAGAAATAAAAGATAACGCAAATGTTGTAAGCGATAATGCAAAAGAAATTTTGCCAAACACCTCTATACCCCAATTTTCATCTATAAAAAATCTTCCTATTCCCAAAATTAACATACTGGATATTGCTGATACTGTAAGTTTAATACCTACACTTATCGTATTCTTTAATTCAAAAAAAACATCATCATATCTTCTAATTTTGACAAAAACAATTTTTTTAGCTTTTATCATACAGTAGGCTAAACATAATATCTTACCAAATAAATAAAGAGTTAAATAAATTATATAATTATCAAATTTAGCCACCACAAGTCCAACAACACAAATTATAAAAAAAACTTTGTCTATAATCATAGAATAAGAGTACCATCTAGTTTTATTAACACTTTGAAAAATATATCCTAGATAGTTAGATAAATTAAATATTATCATATAAAATCCTGTAAAAAACAACACACATTTGCGATCAAATATGAGCTGGCATTGCAGAATATAAACAAAAAATATAAAAAAGAAAATCAATTGTATAAATAGAAGTATTTTAAATTGACCTGATACATATTCTTTATTTAATTCTTTGATCTTTAAACCACCATACTTTAGATAAACACCATCATTTATCCCAAAGTGGAAAAAACCAACATAAGAAATATAAAACATAAATAGCTGCCAGTAAGAAAACTGCTCAACAGAAAGTATTTTAGGCAGGATAAATGAAATAAAAAAACTTAATATTAATGATATTCCTTGTGCTATGAAAGCCACTATTAGATTATTAAATATAGATTTTTTATTCATGATATAGAATACTTGATATTTTTTTTATTATATTTTCAGGAAGTTTTGATACGATTTTTGCACTTAATGGAATATATTTTTTTAAATTTTCTATGTAATTTGAATCATTAATATTCTTATAAAAATCTCTTCTATCTTTATCTAAAGGCGATGGATTTAGCAAATTTTTATTGTGTTTTGATGCTAGATTATATGTTGCTTCTATTGTTTCACTATTCAATTCATAAAAAATTTCTTTACCCTTATTGCTGTTAATCATTACGAAAGATATACCTTTACCATCACAAAAATTTTCATAATAATGCTCTAATCCCCAAAAATCTCCAATAGTAAAATCTGAAATATGATTTTGAGAGTATTTACAACTATAGCAACACATTCTGTAATTCTTTCCTTTAATAAAAGGTCGCAAATATCTATCAGTATTTCCTTGCCATTTTTTTCTTTTTTCTCCATCCGAGATACTCATAATAAATTTATTATTATCTCTAAATGAAAATTCACTTATCTTTTTTAAACTAAAACGTTTTATAAGATATTCTTTATATTTTTCGAATAACAAAGGTGATGGTACACCATGACAAATCAATTGTATTGTTATCAAATTAGTATAATCTTTTTTTAAATATTTTTTCAATCCACCTACTTGGCAAGGTGTTCCACAAAACAGGACTATATAATTGATTTCCAAATATTTTTTTATCTCTTTAAATGTTTCTCTTGTATCACTTTGAACATACTTTGATTTCATCATTTTTTTTACGTCATCAATACTATTGGAACAAGCATGAATAACTTTCATTTGACTATCAAATATTGCACCACAAACTATTCCATTTTGGCTAATTACATATTCAGCAATTGAATAAAAAAATCCACCTGATGAACTTTTTTCTCTCATTTCACTATCTTTATTATAGAAAGCATAAACTTTTCCTTTATTTTTATTTTCTAATGTATTAATTTCAGGACATACTCTCTCGCAAATATTACAATCAATGCATTTTACCTTATTGATTTTTGGAATTAAAAATCCTTCATCATCTGGAATCATTTCTATGCATTTTGTTGGACACGATAACTTGCAAGCACCACATCCTGTACAATTATATTGATTCGCATTAATCATTTTTTACCTCCTAGCATCTAATTTTAATCTTTCTAATTAGTATTAAATACAATACATAATAAAAAAAGACAGTAAAAATATTCGTTAAACTCATAAAATTTCGTAACTGAATTTCTTCGACTCCCTGCATGATCACCCCATAAATCAAAAAACCATATATTAATATAAAAATTGGATTTTTTCCATACATTTTGAGCATTCTATAAAAAACCCCCAGAACAATTCCTAATATGAATTGCACTATAAACATGCCTATATACCCAAAATCATACAAATACGTTCTCAAAGATGTATAAATATTGGTTTTCAAATTATTATTTACTTGCACAAAATCAAGATGCAAAATATTATTTGGAACTTTTATTCCAAGTGCATTTAATGTCCCATATAAGCCATAAAAACTCTCTTCCCCAAAGAATCTATCATCTTTATCATACGCATATAATGATTTATCAAATGCGACAATAGCAGCACCCGAGTACAAATAAAGTGTAGTTTTTACAGAATTTTTTTGGGTCTTATTTGTAGTCAATCCCATTGCTTGAAAGCCCACAAAAAAAATTATTAATATTATTATGACTTTTTTTAGAACATTCACCATTATTGAAAAATTAATTTTGTTTTTTTGTTGATTATACACAACCATGTAGTAATACATAATTATAGAAACAGTCAAATATTTTATTAAAAATGTTCTTCCAGTTCCCATCATTTGAATTAAAAGCGATAACAGAATAATACAAATATTTATTATTCTTACTACTTTTTTTGTTTTAGATTTTACAATTATATTATTAATAACAATATATGTGTAAAAATATCCAGTTGCTGCACAAAAAAAACCTAATATCGATATAAAAAAGCTTCTATCCACTTCTGTCAACACAACTGCACTTCTAGCATATTCCATCATATTAAAGAAATTAGCATACGGAACAATTGATCTTGCAATGTTGAGAGTCTGTATAGCATTTAATATTAATCCAATTATCATCATAATTAAAATCACAAATGATGTGCATAGCCTAATATTAATGGCTTTCAGTTTCTTTCTTGTGTTATGATTTGATAGATTCATGCCATAAGAACTCACAGTAAATCCAATCATGAAAACAATTAAAGTTGATATTATTAGAAATACCGCAAAAAAACTGATATCACTTCCTGAAAAACCATTGTAAAAAAATGCTACTACTGTTACCAATGCAAAAGATGCAAATGATAATGTTAATGGAGACATGATATCCATATTGCACATGTATAAAGATATTAATATAAAAAAAATTAAAATTAATAGCAGTATTAAAAGATTTATTTTAAACACCTACCTTGAAAATCTATTTAACCAATTTTCAAAATCATAATATTCTAACAATGACTTATCCACTGGTTTAATAGGTTCTTTCATAAATTGATCAATCTCTTTAGATGAAGAACCTATAATATATGTATTGCCAATATCATATACTTTGGTATCTTTTAAATTATTATTATCAGTTATCAGTTTTTTCTTAAAAAAAAGTGACTCCATGACTCTTAGAGACATCCCACTTTGCTCTTTTTGCAGGAACTCCAATATACAATTTGACTCTTTAGTAAAGTTAATTACATCAGTATAAGGAATGCTTTTTGAATATACTCCGCCTCTACTTGTTTTATCTTTTATAATTAAGAAATTGGTTGAGAATCCTAAATTCTCAATCAATTTCTTAAAGTTATTTAATTTATCATATCTCCCCTTATCTTTCCCAATAAAAAATACATCTGTTTTAGATACGCTTTCTCTAATAGGTAGTCTTTTAAAATAATATGTACTATTGTATTTCATATTGTATTTCTTGCAATCATCATAATCGAAGCTCCACAACTCACAAATATTTCTATCAATTCTATTTGGTGATATTGAACCACTTACAGGATTCCAATACCAATATATAATTCTACCATTATAACCTTTTTTTCGTAAAGTTTTAGGGACACTTTGATTTATTATGTTTGCATGAATAATAATTATATCGTATTTCATAACTTCATATATCCATTTATCAAAAAACATTTCAGTTGAACATTTGGAAATTGATAGCAATTTTCTTATGATTCTTTTAAAGGAATTACAAGGTGTATATAAATTTTTTATATCAACAATATCAGAATAATATTCTTTAATAAGAGAAGGAATATCTTCATCCACATTTGGCCATAACATTAATATTCTACTCATCATTAATCTCCACTTTTTCTAATGCACTTTGTAAAATTCTCTTTGATCTTCTTGTTTCATTTTCAATTAGTTTTAACGATTTCTCATTTATTGAATTATCTAAAATATCAGTATAATCTACGTTTAAACATCTTTCTCTTAATTCAAATATATCAATTATATTTTTTAATCTTAAATCATTATCTTCTGTATCAAACAAGTGTATTGGTTTATTAAAAATCAATCCAAATGAAATTCCATGAAAACTATTAGACACTACAGCTTTGCTATTTGCAATTAGAGATAAAAATGTATTCACAGTTGGATTCCAAAAAAATTTATCATTTCCCCTTCTTTTTTCTTTTATCTCTACATTTATAACATATACCTTGGCATTAATTTTTTTTGCTAAATCAAATGCATAATCATATATTTTTTGAACATGGTGTAAAGCATACACAAGAATATAATCATCTTCACATTTTTCAGTACATAATTTTCTCCACTCATTCAAAGATAACAAATATACTGGATCAACAACATAATCAGATTGTATACCTATATTTTGTAGTGTTTCTACATTTTTCTTTTCACGTACTGTAACACTCAAATAATCTTTTAAATAATTGCGAAAGTCTTCATGAAACTTTTTTTCCAGAGTTGGTAAAGCAATGCTGGCAGCATAAGATACTTTATTAACTTTTCCAAAATTTAAAAAATAATTTTCATCACGTCCATTTTCAAAATGAGGATTCCATATTTGATCGCTTCCTGCAATATATAAATCTGGTTTTTCTAATGATATTATATCCTCTTTACATGTACATTTTCTTGTATTATTTAAGTATTCTTGTTTAAATTTCTTAAAAACCATTTCCGATTTATGGTAATCAGGAAAATAAAGAATACTTCTAACTACTCTTAAAAAAATATTTTTTCTATATTTTTCAGATATTTTTCTTAAATAAGGGGGATAATAGTCAATAATTTCCACACTATTTCCTTGATTTTCTAAATAGCACTGTAAAGCATAGGCTTGCAGTACGGCACCGTAGTTATATGCATTACTGCATGTTATAGTATAAACTTTCATAATCGTCTCCCTTGTATATTTTTTTTAATTTTATAACTGATATATCAATATTGTATTTTGTCTTTTGCATTTCATTTAGATATTTTTCTCTATTTGATTCCAAATTTACTACATTCTCAATCTCTCTGACCCATTCTTGTATATCTTGCTCTAATGATAAAAACTTGATATTATTTACTAAGTCTACATCTTTTGTAACATTAGTCGAACATATTATTGGCAATCCGGAGATTTGAGCCTCTATTAAAACAAAAGGCAATCCTTCAAATATAGAAGGAAATAGCAAACAATCAAAGGCAGAATAATAATTACAAACATCTTGTGAATTTCCTTCAAAAATCACATTATGTGTTATGCCTAATTGTTGCACTACTTTTTCAATTGTACTTTTCATAGGACCATCCCCCAATAAAACCAAATAGCTATCTTCATGTTTTTTTAAGTATTCATTAAAACACTTGATAATAAATTGATGATTTTTAGCTTCTACAAATCTTCCAACATGCCCAATAATAGTCCCTTTATTTATTGATAATTCATTTCTAATTTGCTTTCTGTTTTCTTTTTTGTATGCATACTCTTCCATTGGTATAGCATTATCTAAAATAATAAAATTTTTTTTTCCAAACATCCATTTTCCAGCTTCAACTCCACAAGCAACAAAAATTGTATTTGAATATCTTGTAACTATAAATCTATTAATATAATGTATTATTTTTCCAAAAATACCCCCTATATTGTTTTGCGTATTATGAGAATGAATAATTATTCTCATTTTTTTCTTTTTAGCTACTAGAATAGGAATAATATTCAATAATGAATTCATATGTATATGAATAATTTCATAGGCTTCATCGTCCAAAATATTTTGCAATTGTTTATATTGAATAAATATTCTTCTTGGAAATCTTTCAATCTTATGAATCTTTGCTTTTGTATTTCTACATAAATCTACAATTTTTTTATTTTCTAATTTGTCATCTTGAATTACAAAATCAAATTTCCATTCTTCTTGATTGATTGCATTCATCATATTATATATATATGATTCTGCCCCTCCAATATTAAGCCCATAAATAAAATGTAATACCTTCAAATCAATTTCCCCCTAATTACATAGATTTATAAATTTTTAACATAATGCTATCTACATTAGAAATATCATATTTTTTTGCAATATTCATATTTATATCGCTAATTTTCTGTCTTTTTGTTGGATTTTGAAAGAAGTATTCTATCCCTTTTGAAAAACCAATATAATCATCTGGCGAATAAGAAAAACCTGTCTTTCCATTTATAGAATAGTCATTAATTCCATTTATATTTGAAGATAATAAAGGTAATCCCGATGCCATACCTTCAATGGCAGCAAGACCGAGACCTTCTCTTTTTGAAGGAAAAGCATATATGTCAGCACAATGACATAATTCGGGTATATCACTTCTAAAACCCAATAAAAAGATTTTTTCTTCTAAATGTAACTTACATATCAAATCTTCTAAATCATTTTTTTTGTTTCCCATTCCTACAATTAAATATTTTATTTTAGGATTATTTAATTTAGAAATTGCTTTGATAATAGTTGAATGATTTTTTCTGTTTGATAATTCACCTACCGATATTATTACAAAATCTGAAATGTTTATACCTAATTTTTTACGATATTCTTCTTTATCTACATTACATTCAATATACTTTTTTGTATCAACACCTACACCTGGAACTTTGTATACTTTTGATGCGTAGAACTTAGACTTGGCTAATGAAAAGTCCTCTTCATTGATTGTTATTAAAATATCAGTATACTTAGATAAATATTTTTCAATTGGATAAAACAAAAGCCAACTTTTAGCAGGCCCACCTTTATAAAAATGAAATCCATGAGCTGTATATATGCATTTGGTATGTGTACTTTTACAGGCTAATCTTCCAACTACTCCTCCAATAGGTGAATGACAGTGGATAAATTTATATTTATTTTCCATCATAATCTTATTGATTTGTTTATATGCCTTAATATCTTGTGAGATATTAAAAACAGAACGAGTAAAATCAATTTGATGATATTTTACTTTTAATTTTTCCAATTTTCTTTTTAATTTTTCTACTCTTTCCACACTACATGTGTTTCCTTTTTCAAAATTACATGCTACATGTACTTCGTATTCTAATGATAATAAAATATTAATATTTGACATATTAAATTGATCTATCATTGAAGCAACAGATGCTAAAATTAGTACTTTTTCTTTTCCCATAATTTCCTCCATTTTTGTCTGCATTCGTCGGTCCAATACAAACAGTTTTTGAAAAATAACTTATCTACAATTGTTTTTGTAATAATCTATAAGAGAAATTTTTTTCTACAGAGCACGTGAAGAAGAATATGTAATTCTACTATATATAATATCCTAAATAATTATAAGTTGCTGTCAGTCTTTCAAGCACAAACAAGTATAATTTACAACACAAATACTTAAAATTATTTTATCAATTATAGTGATATTGCGCAGACTGATAGGCCATCCTACTTCTTTTTTGAAAGGATTTTTATGCTTAAAATCCACTGTTTTAATTGTACTGATTTTGATGTTCACAATAGCTTTATCATTGCCATTATTTACTTCACTGACAAGAAAACTCATGTCAATCAATATATTTTCTTCTCTTAACTATGAGCTCTATAATTTTAAAATTTGACTTATTCAATTTCAATGTTTGATGTTCGTATGAAATCTATTGGAGAATATTTGATTTCTACTTTTAATATTCTTGAAAGTGAAACTAAAGTGGATAGTGTTTTTGCTCACGCTAATTATGTCAAAATTGTCAAGGGCAAGATAACAAGTAAAAATGATTCCAAATGAATATATAACCATTTCATGCACAATCTTCTCAAACCATCTTTTATCTCGCCTAATGATATTATTGAATTAATGAATCTCTCTTGTTGTCGTTTTAAGCTTATCTGCATGAGAACTTGTGAACAAAACCATTATTAGAATTCCATGACAGTATCTAATATTGGTCTTGCCTCTGTTATTTCAGATCTTCTTGAAAAAAACAGTTCAAACTTTCATGAATGAAGTTCTACCTGCTGAAGTTGCTGATAAAGATAAAACAATTGAATCTCTTAAAAGTTCAAATATCAAACCGGATCTAAGATTTAAGATTATAGAAATTCAATAACAGATACATGAACTTGATAACCATATTGAAGTTGTCGAAGTAGAAATCGTTAAGCATGCTTCTAAATACTTTTAAGATTTTCTGCATATTATTGAGATTGATTCAATACATCTTATATATGCAATTCTTATCATTTTAAAAATTGGAGTTGAGTGTCTCAGTTTGAAATAGATAAGCAGCTATGTTGCTAAGCCAAAACTTCTCCTACAAATAATAAAAGTACTGAAAAAAATTAATCTATAACAATAAAGTCAAACAGTATCTTAAATCAGTATTAGTACATTGCTAACCATCAAAAATAAAAACACTTACTTTAGTCAAAAGTATACAAGGATCAAAAAAAAGGACACAAGAAAACTTTTATTGTCATTTCAAGAATGATATTTATCAGTATCTATCATATGATTCTAACTAGAGAAAAATTCAATTCTTTAGACTATGAATCATTTAAGAATCCAAAACTGCAAAAAGAAAAGAGCAATTATACAGTTGAGATAGCACTAGAGTTTCTAAAATTACAGGGATTAAATGTATCAATTCAAGATATTTCTAGACAATAGTTTGTTTTTTAAATAAAATTAAACTTGTTTTTAAGTTCCATTTATGCATTCTTATTCTCGATTAGGTTCAATTATTTTTCACACTTTCATCTCTGTCTCTTCAATACCATTTAATAAAGTATATTTATAGATTACACAATTCTTATCATATGTCATACTTCCAAAAGCCTTGTTGCACATTCTACCAATCTTTCCTGGGAATTTAGACAATATAAAAACAAATGGATTCAATATCTTTGTTAGATGTATATTCTTTCCATTTGCTTTGGCTATTGCTTTGACCATCTGAGATGTCGATATATATTCACTGTTTTGTGGGAAATAGATTCCTTCGTAGTTTTCATCAATGCACTTTTTAACGAAATAAAATAAGTTACCTATATATAACATGCTTCTTTCATTTTTTATATCTGGAAATATAGGTAGTTTTTTTGCAAGTTTTGATAACATTTGATAATTACCTTTACTACCAGATCCATAGATCATTGGAGGTCTCAATATACAGACTTTAAACTGATCATCGCTTAAAGACTGTATCTTAAGATCAGCCTGAAGTTTGCTGTCACCATAGAAGTTGGCTGGTTGAGGTTTTGTATCTTTTGTGATGACTTTTCTCTTTCCTACAGGTGCACTTTCTCCATAGACAATAATAGATGACATATAGATAAATTGTTTAACACCTGACTGTTTTGCTTTGCATGCAGTTTTATAGGTTAAGTCAGTATTCACTTTATAATACAATTGTTTTGTCTCTTCACTGACGTGACCAACATCAGCATGTGCAATACCAGCCACATGAAAAACTGTATCATAGCCACCAAAGTCATAATCTTTCCAATTGGGACTCAGCATATCCAATGTATCAATTTGATAATTGTCAGGATAGTTCTCATTCATGTACTTTTCAAACGATGTTCCTATGTAACTATTTGCTCCTGTAATCAAAATACGTTTCATTCAATCACATCCTTTTTGTGAAGCTCACCTGTACCACCTTCAACAATGCCATCAGACTTCAGTACTGATGTGATTGTTCCAAGGAAACATTTCAAATCAAATAGAAAAGACATGCGTTCTACATATTCTCCATCTAGTCTTGCCTTGACATCGATTTCCAGCTCATCTCTGCCATTGATCTGTGCCCATCCTGTCAATCCCGGTCTGATATCATTGGCATGATATCTGTCTCTTTCCTCGATAAGATCATCCTGATTCCATAATGCTGGTCTAGGTCCAATCACTGCCATTTCACCCTTAAGAATATTGATAATCTGTGGCAGTTCATCAAGTGATGTCTTTCTAAGAAAATGGCCAGCCTTTGTGATATACTGATCAGGATTAGCTAACATATGTGTAGGCATATCCTTTGGTGTATCAGTATACATAGTTCTGAATTTATATATGTTGAAATACTTTTTATTTTTGCCGACTCTTTTCTGCTTGAAAAGAATCGGTCCCTTTGAATCTAGTTTGATCCATATACAAAGAATAAGAAAAACAGGACTAAGAATAATTAGTCCACATAGTGACAGTATGAAATCCAGTATTCTCTTTATACAGTTTCTATACATATATCCACTCCCTCTATAAAGGATAATAGCGGATTATCCTTTATTTATATTTTGTATGAAGTTAAAAGTGTATAAAAAAAGATATACACTCATGTATAACTTCCCTAAATTTTACTAATAATTTCTAATCCAACTTTGACAGTTGTTTCTCTACCAAATAATGATATATCTACATAAGCGATACGCTTATGTCTATCAATTTTCACAATATGTCCTTCATATCCTATTAAAGGCCCTTCATTAATATGAATCACATCACCTTCAATATATCCAATAGACATATTGACAATATGCTGTTTACCACCAAACTGTGCTAAAAACATAGCTTCCTGTTTATATATAGGATAAATATTCTCTCCATCATTTCCTAATAATTTTGTTAAGTCCGGGATTTTTTTTAATTCAATAAACAAATCATCTACATGATCTGTCACTATAAAAATATAACCTTTAAATAAAATATCTTCTATTTCATGCCATTTTCCTCTAAACTTCTTCATATGTTTATATCTAGGAATAAAACATTCTTCATAGATATCTTTTTTGACAAGAATTTCACATTTTCTAACAATTTCCTCTTCTTGTCCACTTCTTACTTGCACAGCATACCAATTGTCATACATGTCTCATTCCTCCAAAAGAGTATAATTATCCTATCGAAATATTTGATATATTTCGACACAGTTTTTTATAACAGATTATTTCAATAACGCGACAATGCGACGATTATTGATGAATAATCTTTTTTAAGATAAAACAGCATCTTGTTTCATTTTTCTTTTCACTCTTTGTTTTCCATTTTCATAATGATATGTACTCACAATATGTTTAACAGCACTTCTCATATCACTGTCTTCATCATAAGCAATTGTCTTTAATTCATCTAATTCCTTTAAGAATAAAGGAATATCCATTTCAATAGGATGCCCAATATGAATCAATTTATTTGGTGTTGTTTGCATTCCTTCTTCTTTCATTAACATTTCTTCATAAAGTTTTTCTCCAGGACGCAATCCCGTAAATTGAATTTTAATATCCACATCAGGTTCATATCCAGATAACTGAATTAAATTTCTTGCCATATCAACTATTTTCACAGGTTTTCCCATATCTAAGACAAAGATTTCTCCACCTTTTGCATATGCACCAGCCTGTAAGACAAGGGACACAGCTTCAGGAATTGTCATAAAATATCTGATAATATCAGGATGTGTGACTGTCACTGGTCCACCATTTTGTATCTGTTTTTTAAATAATGGGATAACAGAACCATTAGATCCTAAAACATTTCCAAATCGAACAGCAACATATTCTGTTTTTGATAATTGATCATAAGCTTGAACAATCATTTCACATATTCTTTTTGATGCTCCCATGATATTTGTTGGATTCACAGCTTTATCTGTTGAAATCAAAATAAATTTCTTAACATGATACTGATCACAAGCTTTCACTACATTCAATGTTCCAAAAACATTGTTTTTTATAGCTTCATGTGGTGCATCTTCCATTAATGGAACATGTTTATGTGCTGCTGCATGATAGACAATATCAGGATGATATGTTTCAAATAAATCATTCATTTTACCAACATCTCGTACTGATGCTATCATAGTTTGTAAATCTAATTTTGGATATTTACGTTTTAACTCCAATTGAATATCATATGCATTATTTTCATAGATATCGACAATAATCAATTGTTTAGGTGATCTTTCTGCAATTTGTCTGCATAGCTCACTACCAATAGATCCGCCTCCACCTGTAATCATAATAACACGATTTGTAACATAAGACATAATTTCATCTAGATTAACTTTGATTGGATCTCTACCAAGTAAATCCTGTACTTCCACATCTTTTAATTTATTCAAGATAATTTCATCATTAATAAACTGATAGATACCAGGTAATCTTTTTAATTTACATTTTGTTTCCTTACAAATATTTAATATCTTTGCTACTTCTTTTTTATCAATTGAAGGTAAAGCAATATATATTTCATCAATTTTATATTTTGAAACATGATCCAAAATAGTATTTCTATCCCCAACAATAGGAACACCATGTATTCTTCTTCCTATTTTATGAGGATCATCATCAATAAAACAAACAATTGTTTTATGTAAATTTTTTGTATTCAATGTTTCTCTTAATATTTTTTCGCCAGCCGAACCAGCTCCAACAACCATAACACGTTTATTTTGTACGTCAGTTCTTCCAAATAAATCATGGCGACTGGCATACAATCTTAAAAAGCGATAACTAAAACGTGTTCCTCCCACCAATAATGTGCTCATCATAAAATAACCACATATAACACTAACTGGTAAATGAGCATTTGTTATCATATTGATAACTATCAAAGCGCACGTACTGAATAGTGTAGAAATGACAATATTCATAAGTTCATTGATTGATGCAAATTGCCATAGGCTACTATATAGTTTCATAAAAGTAAATATGCCAAGACTGATAAGCACCAATAATACTGCTATTGGTATTGTTTCATACACAAATGTCCATGACATCATATTATAGTCATATAACATCATTGACCCATAGTAGCTTAACAATACACTTATAATATCTACCACTATCAGAATAATTCTTCGAACAAGTAGTTGATATTTATCCCCTATACGCTCCATAATCATCCCTTTCCTTCCATTTTTGTGTCAGGACTTATGTTTTTTCACCAATTTTTACAATATGTTGAAAACATTTGATAATCACTTGATTTTTTTTTATGAATCAAGCATAATACATATTGAAATATAATTGGTCACACAAAATCCATGACTAGTCATAAAATAACATTTATATGACAATAAATCAAGAATTTTGTGATAAATGACACATATTTCTAATTTTTTAACAACAAATAAGGAGGTCTCTATGACTGAACAAGAAATGATGAAAAATGAAGATGAAATTGAAATTAACTTAGGGGAATTATTTGCTTTACTAAAAGCGCAATACAAACTCATTATTATTAGTACTTTAGTTACAACGATTGTTGCTGGAGTTTTGACAGTCTTTTTTATTGACAGAAAATATCAATCAGTTGCCAGTATCTATCCAAAACCTGAAGTCACTGAAGGTATGGTTGACTACACACAAATCAATGCTAACAATTTGATGGTCAATAACTACATTGAAATGTTAAAAGGTAATAACATTCAAAGTCAGGTTGCTGAAAGTTTAGGTATGACTACTGCTGAAGTAAGTAATAGTGTCACTATTTCTAACCAAACTAATACACAAATTATTAGTATTTCAGCTACTACAACTGACCCAGAATTAAGTAAAAATATTGTAGATGAATTAGTTGCAACTTTTAAAAAAGAAGCTAAGGAAACATTAAATATTAACAATATTTCAACGATTGATCAGGCACAGATCGCAGATACACCTGTATCTCCTAATTTAAAAATGAATTTAGTTATTGGTGCACTTATTGGTGCTTTCTTAAGTGTTGGATATCTTTTTATTAAATTTATGCTTGATACTCATATTCATAATAGGGAAGAAGCTGAAAAATACTTAGGTATTCCTTGTTTAGGTTCTATTCCTTATTTTGATAACTAAAATGCAATTTATTGATATTCATGGTCATTATGCCTGGGGTATTGACGATGGTATTCCAACACAAGATGAAGCTATAAAAGCCTTACAAATGGCTAAAGAGAATAACATCTGTACAATAGTAGCAACACCTCATGTTGTACCTGGTACGCATAATGAAACAGACATCCAACATTTTAAAGAAAGAATAGCTAATCTCAAAGCTTTAGCTCAAAATGAAAATATCGAAGTTTATGAAGGTTGTGAATTATTCTTAAATCATGATTATATCAATTCAATAAATCAACAACTGTTTATACCTATTGAAAATACATCATACCTTCTCGTTGAATTTGATGTTAGAAAAGAAATTGGGAAAGAATATGAAGTTGAAGATTATCTTTATGAGATTGATATCAAGGGTTATACACCAATTATAGCTCATGCTGAAAGATATTTCCCTCATGGTATTGATTTACAAAGAATTGAACAGTGGATTGATAGTGGTTATGTGATTCAAGTCAATGCATCAAGTCTATTAGGTGTACATGGAAAAACTGTTAAAAATAATGCTTATCAATTATTGAATAATGGTTTGATTCATATTATTGCGACGGATACTCATCGCAGTCAAGGTCATCGTATTCCTTGTTTACAGGAAATTTATCAATTACTTTCAAAAAAATATGATTATCAAACATTGAAAACGTTAATGTATGATAACCCATTACACATATTACAAAATGAAAGCGTGGAAATGATTCAAGTCAACCAATCATTTTTCAAAAAGTTATTCAAAAGGAGATAATTTATGGCTCAAAAGAAAAAATATCGTAAAACTTTAAATATTTTAGAAAAATCAAAAAAACAATCACAATTTGATTATACAGAAATTTTTAGACATATTCGTACAAACATTGAATTCTCAAATGTTGATAATCCTATTAAATCAGTTGCAATTACGTCTTCTCAACCAGGAGAAGCCAAATCTACAACATCAATGAATTTAGCATATATATTTGCGACAAAGTATAAAAAAGTTCTTATTATTGATTGTGATTTGAGAAAAACAATGTTACATAAATATATGAGATTATCCAATTCACATGGTCTTACTGATGCCCTTATTGAATTTGGAAAAACACATCGTTTTAATGATGAATATTTCCAAACAATTAATGACCAATCTTTTTCTGGATTACTCTATGTACTAACAGCTGGTATTCATGTTCCTAATCCTTCTGAGTTATTAAGTTCAGACACTTTTAAAGAATATATGAAAGTTTTAAAACAAAATTTTGATTTTATCATTATTGACTGTGCACCTATTGGCTCTATTTCAGATGCAATACCAGTAGGAAATGCTGTTGATGGAACAATTTTTGTTGTTTCTGCTAAAGATACAAAACGTAAAGATGCTGCTCAATGTGTAGATTTACTTAAACGTAGTAATGTTAATGTTATTGGTAGCGTCTTAACAAAAGCTGATTCTGGTTCTGGTTCATATCATTATTACTACTGATGAAAAAGATATCCTTTCCTTTAATCGTTATCCTACTTGTATGTATTATTTTAACGCTTATAGGATATAATACTCTCATTACACGTAAAGATAGTCAAAAATACCAGAATCTGCAAGAAGATTATCCTACATCTTCTACAAAATCCTCAAATACTCAAACACTTTATTGTATAGGTGATAGTTTAACACTAGGATCTCATGCATATCCAACTGTTCTTTCTGAATTAACAAACTTATCAATAGAGACATTTGGGGGTTCACAGGATCAAACAATAGATATAGCGATTAGATCAGGCAGAACAAAAATATATGCTTATGATATTACGATTCCTGCACAAACTGATCCTGTAGAATTAACATTATATAATGAAGATCATGAAGAATTAGATGTTTTAAAAAATAAAGGCAGTAACTTTTCTAATGTCAAAATTGCTGGTATCAGTGGTATATTGAAATATGATTCTGAAAAAAAAGTGCACACATTCACTAGAGATGAAGCTGGTAAATCCGTAACACTTGATGAATATACTCGTATTAATGCTGATTTTCCAACTTTTGATAAAAATGGAATTGCTATTATCTTTACTGGAACATATGACCCCTATGAATCAGGTAGTATCTTCAGAACAATCACATATCAACGTGCTATACTTAATCAATTAGGTATCAAGAAATATATCGTTGTTTCTTTAACATCAAAAAGAACATTTCAGATTGTAAATGATATGAATAGTGTATTAGAAGAAGAACATGAAGAGCATTTTCTTAATTTTAGAGATTATCTTTTAGAAAATGGATTACAGGATGCTGATATCACTCCAACAAAACAAGATCAAAGCGATCTAGATAAAGGATATATTCCTCGTAGTCTTCTTCAAGACAATCTAGTTGATGGAAACACTGAATTTCATGAATTGTTAGCTAAACAATTAATTCAAAAAATGAAAGAATTAAAATATATTACGGACGATGATTTAAAAAATACTCAAATTTAATTAAACAGCCTCTATAGTTATAAACGATTATAACTATAGAGGTTTTTCTTTCATTATAATAAATTTAGATTTTATCCTTTAATCAATATATATTATATTGAATTATTAAAGATATACAATACCTTATTTTATCTCTATTTCATAGATTATAAACATATAAAAAAATTCTCTTTTTATCTACATAAATCATACTTATAGTAATGGTATTGAAAAATAGTGCCCTTGCTTGTTAATGATAAGATTATAAATTATTTTATTTATGATATTTATCAATCACAGAATATATGAGTTCCACTAATTCCAATGCACTCCTAAAAAATCTGGTTTTATTTGTTCTAAGCCACGTCATCTCTCCTTGCCATGAATTGTTCTGCCTATACATCACTTTAACTACAAAAATATCTTTACTCTTTTTAGGATACATTAACGAACGATTTAAATGTTTTTCAAAATTATCTCGTTTTAAATCCTGATAATCTAATTGAACATCAAGGGATTGTTTTTTTATAATCACATGATGATTTCTTTCATCATATTCAGGAATATTTAAATCTTTCATGATTTGATCCATTATTAATATAAGTTCTGTTAAATTATGAAACTGAATACTTTTCTTTAAAACTGGACTATGTAAATCACCACAAACCACACCATTTTCATATGATAAAAGTGCAATTGTAAAATACATTTCTTTCGTCATAAATGACACATTTTTCAACACCTTTCTCCATAAAATAAAAAATGAACGATAAAGTAGACATTTTCACGCATACTTTTTGTTTTATATTTCATCAAAAAATCGTACTTTTTTTATATTTTTTCACTCATAAAAAGCTTATTTTTATTATAAGTTTATCGAACGATAATGTCTACTTTTTAAAGGAAAAATTGCAAAATAAAATCTATATATATCTACTCATGTGACCATCTTAAAAATGTATTTTGAGAGATTCCTAATATTTGAGCAGCCTGCCGAGAATTAATTTCACTTTTTTCCCATTTTTCTTTTACATCATCAAAATTATCAGGGATATTTTTCCTTGGTCTACCAAATTGTACGCCTCTACACTTAGCCGCATGAATCCCTTCTTTTTGCCTTTGTTTAATATTCTCTCGCTCAATTTGTGCAACATAGGCAAGAATCTGTAAAACTAAGTCTGCAATAAATGTTCCAGTCAAATCATTATTTTGACTTTTTCTTGTATCTAATAATGGCATATCCAAGACAACAATATCAGCCTGTTTTTCTTTTGTAATGATTCTCCATTGATTCTGTATTTCATCATAATTTCTTCCGAGTCTATCAATAGATAAAATAACAACGACATCCCCTTGTTTTAATTTTTTCATTAAACGATGATATTGTGGTCGATTAAAATTTTTCCCACTGATTTTATCCGTATATATATTCCTTTCCACAATTCCAAATTCTTTTAATGCAAGCAATTGTCTGTCTTCACATTGATCTTTAGACGATACTCTGACATACCCATATATATTTTTATTCACATCATAACCTCCTTATTCACTATAAGCCAATACCAGTATACAATAATATGTTGAAATACAGTCTATATAGAAATGATTTCCTTATCGGATATAGTATAATCAAAAAAAGCTTTTCAAATACATTTCTGTATTCAAAAAGCTTTTATCAATAATATTTATGAATATATGATGGGAACTCCATATTCATCATATTCATAATTTTCATAATATAATCTGTTTTTCTTCTTTAAACAAAATAGTCCTAATCTTAAACTCATGATGCTTTTTTGATCAGGATGTGATGAATAATGTGGACATCCAAATAGTAATTTATGTGTTTTTCTATAATACACAAGCTCCATAGGTTCCTGACAATGTGAACAGACTAATTTTTGATAGGTCAATGGTGATTCTGTCATTTGACTGACTGCTATAGCTAAAGCAATCACCTTATTTGCTCCGGCTTCATACAATGTTTTCATAGCTTCAAGCATTGTCGAACCAGAAGAAAAGACATCATCAATTAAAATAATATTTTTCCCTTTCACATCCCCGTTAACACGAAAGACACCTTTAACAGTTTGTCTTCTTTCAGCCAAATCATTTCCTTTTTGTGAAAAATCACATTGACATGACAAAAGATCTTTTAACATCAATCCATCTTGTGCATTGCGTTCAAGTTTTAAACTCAAAAATCTTTGAAATCTTTTCTTTTCAATATCTTGAGGTTTAGGTGGTATATATGTCAAAGCATCAATTATTTCTTTCTTGCGTATTTCTATAATCGCTTCATCAAAAAATGTATCCATGATATCAACATAGACATGTTTAAATTTCAATATCATAAATGATAAAGGATCATCTAATAAATACTGATGTTTTTCTGGATAATAACGTCCTCCAAAATATAACTCTGTGAGATATCTTTTTCCATCATCAGCGACAATCTCAGTTTGACAGGACAACAATGATCCTTTTTTATTTTCAAATGCCAATACTTCTCCACTATATCCTTTATTTTGACCTAACAATACATCTGCTAACAAATCAATAGAATCAATCACAAAATCTGGCATATATTTTAAATCTTTTTGTTGAATATGGCCAATCAATAAAGTTCCAATATGAACTGTCATGATTTCTTTTAAATATGACATATTACCACTGATCAAGATTGTTTCATATGATTGACAACGCATGTCTTTTAAAATATCTTCCATAAAATATTTGATCTCTATATTTTGATCTTGAGATTGAGGATTTATTTTGACAATCTCAATGTCTGGAAGATATTGATGATACGGAAAATCAATATATTCCTGTTTTAAAGAATCACAATCAAGAATAATAAGTCTTAAATGATTGATTTGTGTCCATTTCCACATATTAACATTCCTCCTGCTTTTGATGTTTGATGACCTTGATCATATCATCATAAGTTTCAAAAACATATGCTCCTTTATCCATATATTTTTGTGGCCACTGTAAAGACGTATCATTAACGATATATTGAGGTATAAAAATATACCTGCCTTGTCGTAAAGCATAATCTGCCTGTTTCAAAGTTCCACTATTTTCACGGGCTTCCATAATCACAGTTCCTATTGACAATCCACTCATAGTCGCATTACGCTTAGGAAAATTCCATCTATTGACATGCTGACATGGTGGATATTGCGAAACAACCAAACCTTCTTTTTCGATTATTAATTGTAATGTCTGATTTTCCTTTGGATAATATTCGTGTAATGATGTACCAATGACCGCTATTGTCTGTCCTTTGTTTTGTAGAACAGTCTGATGCACCACTGTATCAATTCCTTTTGCTAAACCGGCATTGACGACAAAACCATCATCCACCAATGCTTTTACCAATTGTTTTGTCTGTTCAACGGCATATGGAGATGCCTGTCGACTTCCTACAACACATATAGATTTTTGATACAGTAAATCTATCTGACCATTTACAAATAAAAATAACGGAGCCTCTTTTGTATCAGCAAGTTGTTGAGGATACTTGTCTTCTCCTTTTTTTATAATGTGAGTATTGGCTGGTAATTGTGTAAAAGCTTTTTTGATTTGTAAATAGCTATTATAAAATTCTTGTTCTGTGATATGAAATTGAGAAGCTAAAAATGGAATATTTATTTTTAATCCTGCATGAAAATCAAAATGATAGAATTGTTTGATTTGTTGGATAAAAGCCAATGTTTTTTTATCGCTGTTATCAAGATATTGCTGGATTGTATAATACAATATAGCATCTCTTACAGAAACCTGATTAATATTAAATGGTTCCTGTAAATGACTCATTTTATGATAATCATCTAAATCACTTTTTAAAAATAACATTACTGTATGACTTTGTTTAATAGGTTGAATCTGTTGACTTTGGACAATCTGACAAAAAGTTTCATAAGACATACCTAAGTATTCAGCCGCTTCTTGCGAAGTATAAATATTTTCCATCACTTTTAAAATATCTTTTCTATCCATCTCATCACCTGCTTTATTGATGTTTCTATTTTCAATTATATATAATAAGGTTAAAAAAACAAGCTTAAATCAACTTCCCATTTTCTTATTGACGTTGTCAATAAAAAAGAACGAGTATATTTCGTTCTCTGTTAAAAAAAGTATTTTCTAAATTGTCTGTAAATCTGTCGGCAGGCATTTTGATCACTTGGTGTCGATGAAAGCGTAGATTGATATCTTGGATTATCAAAAAACATAGCAATAGGATGCTTATTTTTTTCATCTTTGATTGTGATACCATAGCTTTTTAATTTATATATATCATAACTACTGATTAAAGCTTTTAAAATACAATTTAAATATTCCTCTCTAATACCATCTTTCGTATTCTGTTGGAGAATATCTTCCAATATACTCATATCAAGATTTCCGACATTTTTCTTTTTCACATCATCTTCCAGCATATTTAAAAGAATATCTTTCTGTTCTCCCTGATAGTATTCTTGAATATCACCTTTATTTAAAAGACCATATTGATTTTGTAGACTCATTTGTTCTTCTAACATTTCATTTTGCATTTTCAATAATTCTACTTCATTTTCTAATTGACTGATTAATTCACTATATTTGATTTTTTCATTCTCTAATTTTTCCATTTCCTGATCTAACTGATAAACTGTTTCTTCTTCATAATCTTGTGCATGATTTTTTAATTCTTCCAGATATCTTTTTTGTAAACTATGAAAATCATAACTTGTTCCATACCGTCTTTGTTTTAAATACAGACTCAAATGATGAAGAATACGTTGTTGCAGTTGATCTTGGGATTCTTTTTTAAAAAAGCGATATGCCTTATAATCATGATTCAAATAATAGAGAATTACTCGGCTTTGTTGAGGAATGAGCTGACAATGTTCTTTCATCCATAAAGAGACATCATATGATGTTTCATACATAACATGAGCTATTCCTCTTAACTGTCTGGCAAGATAATCAGGATCAACAACCTGTTCATAATTAATATAAACAATAGGTAAATTATCATAAGTTTCAAGCCATTGCATGACTTGCTGACAATGATCCATATCAATTGCTATAGGGCTATCACTGATAGGAATTCTACTCGTTTGAATCAACTGATGTGTCAATAAATAATCTATATAACGATATCCTTTTTGATATCCCTCATTATGAATACATAAACCACCATCTTTTTCATTATATATGTATTCCATACGATGATACAAATGAATCACAACACTTCGATCTTGAGGATACTGATAGATATCAAAATAATCTTCAATAATTCTTTTCTGTTGTAAATTGAGATTATCATATTGAATATCATAGACTTCAAATAATGAATCTATAAACTGAGGAATTGTCCATTTTTCTTTGAGTTTTAAATAAGTTGAAAATGATTTCATATTGAATCTCCATTCTTTTTTAAAATTGCATTTAAAATATCCAGACGGCGATAAATTTCCTGTGTTGTTTCTAAATCATAAGCTTTATGTTGAATATACTGAAGAAGACAATCATGATAGCTTGCTATTTTGTCCATATGATCCACATATATCAAAGCATCATGATATTGTCCCACCTGCATTAATTTTTGATTTTGTTTTTGGGCCTTTTGTTTTTCTTCCATTAACATATGATATATATCTTTCAGTTCATCCACTTCGATTTGTTGACGTTTGATTTCTTTTTTAAATTCTTCCTGATAGTCATGAGCATTTTTCATTGTCATATTTTGTTGATGAAGAATCTGATTTTGATAAAGCTGTTCATAAGAAGGCATATGATTTTTATATTTTTTAATGATTTCATTTCTCAACAGTTCATTTAATTCATAAATCTGATATAAACTTTGACGTTTTTTATTTAATTGAAATATACGGCTTTCATGATCATCAATGATTTCAATATATCCTTCTTCTTTTTGATTTTTACAATAACAGACATGCGCTAAGCCCAGCATCTTTCTTGCAAGAAGATTTGCATCTATATATGTGGTATGCATGTAAAGAATCGGTAACTGGTGTTCCTGAAATTTCATAACTTCAATATCTTTAACATGATGTGCTTTATAAGAAAGCGGATAAATATCACTTTTTATATAGGGCGATACTAATATGTTTTTAAACAAAACAGGAATAGATACAGCTGATATATAACGTGAATCATGAGATGTTTCTTTAGAAAAAAGCAAATGTATTTTTTCTTCTAACATATCATATATCACTTCTACTATAAAATGTGTATTTTTATCATTATCCTGTGTAGAAAAATAAATCGTAAAATATTTTTCATCAAAGATCTGAAGCTTTAAATGTTTATGATCCACTTCATATTCAAATGGAAAAGTTTTTTCTATATATAATCCTTCCATTTTATTTTTAGAATGTTCCAGCCAATCCCATAAAAAATCTATTAATATATCTTGATTTAAATTTTTTGTTGGAAACACAGCATAATAACAAAGCATTTGCCTCACCTTCCTTTGTTTTAGTATATCATAATTCCTGACAAATAAAGACAATTTTATTGAAATCAACACAGAGATTCTTTTTTATCCCTATTTAAAAAAGTTCTATGATATAAGCTATAATTGCTTATCATAGAACTTCTCTATTTTTTTATTACATTCTATTATTTATCATGGAGTACTAACTTATAAAATTCTTCATAACTCATATTCATTAAGATATGATCTTGAATTTTCTCTATCTGCTGTTCATTGCATTCCTTGACCCATTCAAAATTCATGCCTGGAAATTTCTTCAACAGAATTTGAATAAGACTTTTCATTTCTCCTCTTTTTTCTCCTCGTTTTTCCAATTTTTCCATCATATCACACATAATTTTCTTTCCTCCTTCTTTTTGTTTAAAATATCTGACTCTTTCTTTTAAAACTTCATCATACATATCTTCATGATTTTCACATCTTAAATCATGCATCAGCTTCCCTAAGGGTGTTTCATCTTCCTTAGCGGCATTCATATCAATGATATGTACCTTATCTTCAAATGCTTCTCCATCTTCCCCATACCTCTGGATATGATTTTTCAATCTATTTGTTTCTAGAACATCCTTTTCACATATGAAAATAACATAAATCTCAGGTAACTTTTCCCATTTCTCATTGATATATGACAGACTGCTATCCAATATGCTGGCATGAAACCTCGCCCTTAAAGGTGAAGCATTCTTTAGACTTCTTTCCATTTCCACATCAATAATATTCCCATTCTCTGTTGAAGCTACTATATCCATAATGACTGTTCTACCATGAAGATTTCTGTATTCATCCTGAATATGCCATTTTGTAATGGAAATATCTTCTTCAAAAATGATATGGAATAATAATTCAATGCAGTGTTGATCATTGAAGATGACTTTCATAAAGATATCATCAATAGGTCTTAATGCTTTCACAAACTCAAGATATTCCTGATTCATTTTAACCATTCCTCCTTTTATTTTTTATAGTTTCAATCTCTTAGATATTTAAGGAATGATAATCAGGAACCCTTCACTTATCTATATACGCATTATTTTGACATTTTTCTTTTTTTCAGGACAAAAAAGTAAAAAAACATATCTTTCTAAGACAAATATACCACAATATTTGCTGATAGTAAATATTGTGGTATATGAAACTTTGATATATAGTTTCTATATATTGAAATGATTTTACTTTTTATTCAAAAAAAGTCAATGAACAACAGTTCATTGACAATGACACATATTATAATCTTTTTTCCATATGAATGTGAGGACAAAATTCATCTAAATATTCCTCACCGTATGCTTGAAAACCGTTTTTTTCATAGAATCCCATAGCACTTACCTGGGCTGAAAGTTTAGCTTTTGGATAACCAAGTTCTCTGGCTTTCTTTTCTAGTTCATGTAAGATATAACTTCCTAAATGTTTATGTCGTTTTTCTGGAATCACTGCGATTCTCCCAAAAACAATATCTCCCTTTTCATCAAACATACGGGCACATCCTACAGGTGTACGATAATCATAAATAACCAGATGCCAACTATGTTCATCTTGTTCATCAAATTCATTTTGAAATCCCTGTTCTTCAACAAAGACTTTTTCTCTAATCATTTTTGCTTCTTCAGGAAGCTTATTAAAAAATTGATAGTTCATCTTTAATCTCCTTTGGGAAAAATACTTTTTGATCTGATTTAAAACGTTTTGAATTTAAGATAGCTGAAACAATCTCAGATTTCATTGGTAATGGTGATAAACAACCTTCGCTATCTAAAATTTCAATTTCACTTAATTCTCCACTTTCACCATAATGCAAATATGGAATTTGTTTTTGATTATCACTGACAATATAATAATCCGGATGATATCCTTTGGCTTGGGCAATAGCTTTGATAGACATGAGGTCTTTTTGACTTTTCAATTGTTTATATTTAAATAAATGACGATTTAAAAATCTTGATGACAGATCACTTAAAATAAAATCTTTTTCACGTGTAAATTCTTTAAAATAATATAAAATAACGGCTTCATCTAAATCAACAAAATCTCTGACCTGAAAATGATGTTCCAACATAGGAATTAAATAATGTAAATGGGTCTGGAAAACGTAACCATCATAGTATAAATCTTTGACTCTTTGAAAAATGCTTTGTAGAAGATGTTCATAACTACGAGCTGTCGGATGATAATACACCTGCCAGTACATATGGTATCTTGCTAGAATATAATTTTCAATGGCTTGAACTCCAGATTCTTTATATACAATTTTTCCATCACGAATACGCATTGTACGCAAAATACGTGACATATCAAAATGTCCATAAGTCGTTCCACTCATATAAGAATCCCTTAATAAATAATCCATGCGATCAGCATCTAACTGACTGGATACCATTTGAATTAAAATGCGATTAGGATGTGTATGTTGAATAATACTTGCGACATCTTGTGGCAGCTGTTTATATAACGATACGAGAATATCGTGCACTTCACTTTCTTCGAGAATCATTCTGACTGTCATATCTTCATGATTTTCTTCAAAAACACCTTCAAAAGAATGAGAAAATGGACCATGTCCGATATCATGCAGTAATCCCGCACACATTACACAAAGTTTATCATAATCACTTAAAGCATTTGTTAAACACTCTGTTTCTAACATGCGTCTAACAACCTGATACACACCTAAAGAATGGACAAATCTTGAATGTTCTGCACTTTGAAAAACCTGATAAGTTCCTCCTAATTGCTTGATTCTTCGAAGCCTTTGCATTTCCTTAGAATTAATCAAACGCCAGATGATCAAATGATCAACATGAATATAATCATGAATGGCATCACGTATGACTCTTTTTTCATTAAGTTCAATTGATTGTAGTCTAAAATTCTCTTTAAAATTCATAGCCTCACCTTCTTATATATATTGTATCAAATTTTGATTCATAAAGTCCATAATCTTAAATGTTGAACATTGTTTTTGTATTCTATCAGGTATATAATGAAACATATAAGGAGGAATGAAAGAATGTTAGATCAAAAAGTTGCTGATTTATTAAATGAACAAATTAATAAAGAAATGTATTCTGCTTATTTATATTTAGATTTTGCTAATTTTTATACGCATAAGGGTTTAAATGGTTATGCCAACTGGTATAATATTCAAGCTAAAGAAGAAATGGATCATGCTATGGGTATTCTTCAATATTTACAGGATAATGATTATGCTGTGACATTATCTGCTATTGATAAACCTGCTAAAGAATTAAATCATCTTGATGATCCATTAAAATATGGGTTAGAACACGAACAATATGTCACAAGTTTAATCCATACAATCTATGATGCTGCATATGAAGTGAGAGATTACCGTACAATGAAATTCTTAGACTGGTATGTCTCTGAACAAGGTGAAGAAGAAAAAAATGCAACTGACTTATTAACACAATTTGAATTGTTTGGTCATGATCCTAAATCACTTTATTCATTAAATAATGAATTAACTCAAAGAACATATACACAGGCATCAATCTTAAATGCTGACTAAAGACCTCAAAAAGGTCTTTTTTTTCATGCACAGTTTGTTTATAATGAAAACAAGGAGGAAAGTTATGTATACAAAAATTAATGAAGCTTATGAATATATCCATTCACGCTATCATGGGAAAATTGATATTGCGATTATTTTAGGATCTGGTTTAGGTCCATTGGCTGATGAAATTGAAAATCCAATCATTATTGATTATCAGGATATTCCTCATTTTCCAGTTTCTACTATTCCTGGACATGAAGGAAAACTTTATATTGGTACCATTGCTGGAAAAACAGTCTGTGCCATGAAAGGACGCTTTCACTATTATGAAGGGCATAATATGGATGTTGTGACATTACCTATTCGTGTATTTGCGAAACTAGGCATTCCTTATTTATTTGTCACAAATGCTTGTGGTGGAATTAGAGAAGATTTAAATCCTGGACAAATCACTTTAATTTCAGATCATATTGGATTTATGGCACCTAGTCCATTACGTGGTCCTAACTTAGATGAATTTGGTCCACGCTTTAAAGATATGACAGAAGTCTATTCAAAACATTTACAGGAAATTGCGAAAAAAGCAGCAGAAAAAACAAATGTTTCTCTTAAAGAAGGTGTTTATTGTTTCTTTAAAGGTCCAATGTTTGAAACACCTGCTGAAATTCGTGCTTTAAAAGCAATTGGTGCAGACATGGTTGGAATGTCTACAGTTCCTGAAGCCATTGTCGCTAGACATTCTGGTATGACAACTTTAGGTATTTCTCTTGTGACAAATAAAGCGGCTGGTTTAGGAAATAGTGAATTAAATCATCAGGAAGTCATGGAAGCTGCCAATCAGGCTGAAATCAATCTTGTGAAACTTGTCAAACAAACTATTCAAGATATGTAAACACGAAAACGATGAGAATCAAAATCTCATCGTTTTTCATTTTGACTAAAGACTGGATAAAAAGCCTGATAAGTCTTACTTAATCCGACTTTTAATGGGGTATAAGATAAACCTAATTCTTGAACAATCTTTTGTCCATTATAAGACTCCATTTCTTCTTGAAAAACTGGATATGGCAATGGATATTGTTGTTCAATGGCTTCAACTAAAGAATGTTCTTCTATACTGACATCAGGCTGACAAGTTTTAAGAATTTCATTCATAATAGAATAAGTCACTTGTTCATCATTAATAACATTATAGATAGTATTGTAAGCTTTCTTTTCGACAGCTTTTTCAATCGCACTGACAACATCTTTCACATAGACAAGCTGAAAAGTACACTGAGCATCCTTGATTGAAAATAGAGGCCATCCTTTCACAGCTCTTTCAATCAATACAGATTCTCTAGGTGCATAATTGAATAGACCATAAATATTGCCTGGTCTTAAAATGGTATAAGGAATATGATGTTCTTTTGATAATGACTGTAATTCTTGTTCTAACTGAACTTTTCCTAAAATATAAGCCCCTGTCTCCCCTTCAAACTGACGTGTTTCAAGGGGATGCTTTTCATCTTTGTCAAGACCTGTTTGACGCTGATACACATCAACAGTGCTGATCAATATATAATGACGAATCTGACCAGGAAAGGACTGAATCACTGTTTGAATATCACCTTTTTGATAAGCACATAAATCAATAACTGCATCATACTCTTCTTTTGGTAATTTTTGCCAGGCATCCAGATCATGACGATCCAAAATATATTCCAAGACACCATAATCTTTCATAGAATAATGTCCTCTATTAACCAATGTCATATCCCATTGCTTTGATAAAGACATTGTTAAAACACGTCCTAAAAAATAACTACCACCAATAACTAATACTTTCACAAATATCCCACCTTTGTCTCCATTATATAGAAAAACCATCGTAGGCACAACATATATGCCTATAATGGTAAATCACGTTTTTTAAAAAGAAATTGTCCAATCCCAAACAACAACAAAGCACTCACAAAAAGTATAAATACATAAACAAATGCCTGATATTCTCCACTTGATAAACTTTGAGGATCAAATAAAGTTAAAGGTGTCAAATAATTAAGAATTTCAAATTGTTGGCTGACATCAGATAACATTTGAATTAAAATAAACACAATCCCTAATCCAGCACCAAAGCCAATAGATAACTTAGCTTCATTAAACAAAGCACAAGATAGATAACATAAACTTCCCAATAAACAATGGATACCTAACAATCCTATATTAACAGATAAAAAGGAAATCATATCTATACTCGCATCTTTAACCATCAACCAGGCATAAATAGAAATAAATCCAAAAGCATATATCACAACAATAACCAATGCTGTTAATAAAACCATCAGCTGTGTCATCATGAACTGTTGGCGACTTAAAGGTGTTGCCAGTAAATAAGCCATAGATCCATGATCTACATATTTGCCAATTAAACGATAACATAAGATAACACTTAATAAAAAAGGAAAAACAATAAGTATAAATCCATATAGATAATTTGTAATAAAATCTAAAAGTGTTGTCGCTATATTCATCATACCAAATGCCGCAAAAATTTGTGGCATTGATTTTGCTAATATTTCCAGACTACTATTCATATCTGGATCATACATAGCAATAATAATGCTTGAATACATAGTTATCACAACAAGAAAAAGCAAAAGAATTTTATAATTTGATTTTAATTCTTTTTGATATAAAATCCAGGACATCTACCATCACTCCCCATAATATTGTAAAAAGATTTCTTCTAATGATTGTGAGCGAATATTCAAATCATTCACTTTATAATGAGACAAATCTTTAATAAAATCATCAATATGTCCTTGAAGCATTAAAGACACATAATATTCATTTTGCCTGGCATCAGGATATTTTTTCATAAATAAGTTTGCTTCCTGTAATGAACTGAATTGAATTTCATAATGTTTATAACGATTATGTTTAAGTTTTTCCATATCTTCAATAGCTACAATTTGACCAGTTTTAATAATAACCACACGATCACATATATTTTCAATCTCTTCAAAAATATGTGAAGACATGAGAATTGTCTTTCCCTGTTGTTTGAATTGTTTCATCAATTCTACAAACTTTAATTGCATTAATGGATCAAGTCCACTTGTAGGTTCATCTAAAATCAAGATTGGTGGATTTTGCATAAATGCTATTACTAAACCTATCTTCTGTTTCATTCCTTTAGACATACGTTTGATTGGAGCTTTTGCATCCAATTCTAAAAATTGCATCAATTCATAAGCATAACTCAAATCTTGCATTCCCTTCAGTTTAGCAATCAATTGAATAAAATCTATTCCTGTCATATCATCAATAAATGACATTTCACCTGGCAGATAACCTACCATTTTTTGAATCTGAGCAGCATCCTGAAAACAATCTAAACCATGAATTTGAACAATGCCACTATCTGGTTTCATAAATCCCATCAAATGTCGAATCGTTGTTGTCTTCCCACTACCATTAGGTCCTAAAAATCCCAGTGTTTCTCCTTGTTTGATTTGAAAACTCATATTAAAAATACCACGTTGACATCCATAATCCTTTGTCACATGATCAATTGTTATGATATTCATTCCATTCCCCTCCCTACCTCTATTTTACTCTCTTGTCAATCTTTCACAATAAAAATATGGTGTTCACTTTTTAATACTTAATAAAATAAAAAAGATAATCATTTTCTATCATTCAACGATTATCTTTCTCACAATAGTATCAACTCAAAGAAAGCCATAAATATTTATTCTACATTTTCACTTATGAGTGAATCAAGCGATAAAATTCTTCATAGCTGATATTCATTAAGATATGATCTTGAATTTTCTCTATCTGCTTTTCATTGCATTCCTTGACCCATTCAAAGTTCATGCCTGGAAATTTCTTCAACAGAATTTGAATAAGACTTTTCATTTCTCCTCGTTTTTCTCATTTTTCCATCATATCACACATAATTTTCTTTACTCCTTCTTTTTGTTTAAAATATCTGACTCTTTCTTTCAAGACTTCATCATACATGTCTTCATGATTTTCGCATCTTAAATCATGCATCAGCTTCCCTAAGGGTATTTCATCTTCCTTGTTGGCATTCACATCAATGATATGTACCTTATCTTCAAATGCTTCTCCATCTTCCCCATACCTCTGGATATGATTTTTCAATCTGTTTGTTTCTAGAACATCCTTTTCACATATGAAAATAACATAAATCTCAGGTAACTTTTCCCACTTCTCATTAACATATGACAGACTGCTATCCAATATGCTGGCATGAAACCTCGCCCTTAAGGGTGAAGCATTCTTTAGACTTCTTTCCATTTCCACATCAATAATATTCCCATTCTCTGTTGAAGCTACTATATCCATAATGACCGTTCTACCATGAAGATTTCTGTATTCATCCTGAATATGCCATTTTGTAATGGAAATATCCTCTTCAAAAATGATATGGAATAATAATTTAATGCAGCGGGGATCATTGAAGATAACTTTCATAAAGATATCATCAATAGGTCTTAATGCTTTCACAAATTCAAGATATTCCTGATTCATTTTGATCATTCCTCCTTTTATTTTTATAGTTTCAATCTCTTAGATATTTAAGGAATGATAATCAGGAACCCTTCACTTATCTATATACGCATTATTTTGACATTTTTCTTTTTTTCAGGATAAAAAAGTGAAAAAAACATATCTTTCTAAAACAAATATACCATAATATTTGCTGATAGTAAATATTATGGTATAAACTCATTTTAAACAAATATTTATCCATAAAAAAACTATAAAGAACTTTTCATTCTTTATAGCCTTTTTAATCTTATTATAAACCTTTTTCAGTTAACTCCCTTGCGACATCATCTTTAATTGTGACACCTTCAGCTTCAAGCTGAGCAATCCTATCTGCAAACTGTGGTAAGTATTTTTTATGTGCCAACAATAATTCATCTAATACTCTCTTCGCTGTAGCTCCTGATGGAATCTGTGGATTAAGGATAAATGCTTGTAATGCCTTTCCATAATCTCCTGTGACTGCAGCTTCCTCTACACACCATTCCATGTTCTTCATGCATTGTAGCCATCCTCTTTCTGCTGGCTGTAATGGTCCAAATGCTATCGCTTTTGCGCCAGTTGCTCCAATATATGCTGAAACTTCTACTGCTGCTTCTGGTGGTAAATCTGGGACAGCTCCATTATTTCTTGTTGTGACAACGATATGTGTATTCTTATTCGCATAGATAGATGCTATTGTTTCACATGCGGCATCACTGTAATGTGCTCCGCCACGTTTGGCAAGCTGTTCTGGTTTATGATCTAATTCAGGATTTTTATACAATTCAAACAATTCTTCTTCTGTCTGTTTGACCTGTTGTGCTCTTGTTCCAATTGTACTGTATTCTTCAAGACCATGTTTCAACATTTCTTCTTGACGATAATAATATCTATGATATCCACAAGGAATCATTTGCATTGTATCAAGCTGTTCTTTAAAGAAAGGAATGTCATGAATATTCGCAGGAATTCCTCCATCTTTTCCTTCATACATTGCATCAATGATTTGTTGAGTCACTTCATTTCCATGTTCATCATAAACTTTATGCCAGTGGAAATGATTCAATCCTGCAAACTTATATGTTAACTGATCTAATGTTTTTCCAATTGTTTCAGGTTCAGCCATCATTGCACCTACTGGAACATTACATAATCCAATCACTTTATTCCATTTTCCATATTTCATGACAGCTTCTGTGACCATTCCACTTGGATTTGTAAAGTTAATCAACCATGCATCTGGACATAATTCTTTCATGTCTTCGACAATGCTTAAGATGACAGGAATTGTTCTGAAGGCTTTAAAGATTCCTCCAGCTCCATTTGTTTCCTGACCTAACATACCATATGAAAATGGAATTCTTTCATCTTTGACACGCGCATTCAATAAACCTACTCTAAATTGAGTTGTGACAAAGTCTGCATCTTTTAATGCTTCTCTACGATCCAAAGTCAAATGCACTTTGACATCATAAGGAGATGCATCCCACATACGTTGAGCCATAGTACCAACAATTTCTAATTTTTCTTTTCCATCTTCAATATCAACTAGCCAAATTTCTCTAATTGGAAGTTCATCATATCTCTTGATAAATCCTTCCATCAATTCTGGAGTATAGCTACTTCCTCCACCAATTGTTACAATTTTTACTGGTTTCTTTTCCATAATCAATCCTCCTTTATCCTTAATGATAAGTATAATATCAAATCGTTTATTTTGCTTATTATTTTCATTTATTGAAAAGAGTTTCTTTCCTTATATCATTCATCAGTCTTTTCATGCTTATTTTATCAAAAAAAGAAGATACTTATTATCGTATCTTCACAAATGTTTTATGAGATGATTTATATGACATGAAAAAGAATTTTCAGACTCAATCATTCGCTTTATTATTTTTCTTTTTCTTATTCGCATAATAAGCACGAACAAGCGTTTGTGTCTTTCTAATATGTTTTTGAATCGTATCTTTTGCTAATTCTTTATCACCAGCCACAATAGAATTTAAAATAGCACGATGTTCCTGAATAGCTGTTTCCAATCTTTCAGGCTGGGTAATAGAATGACGACTTGTGACAGAAACATAATAATGTACATCTTTTAACAGCTGTTCAAAATATTGAGATTGTGTTGCCTGATAAATGGTTTCATGATACAAAATATTCAAATCATTAATTTTTTCCTGATCTTTTTTGGCAGTATAAAATTCCATCAATTCAAACACATCTTTAATTTTAGCTAAATGTTCTTCATCCATTCTATCAATAGCCAGTTGAATCGCTAAGCCTTCTAAAGCACAACGAATTTCAAACATATCATCAATATCTCGTGGTGAAAATCCCTTGACATAAACACCTTTATTAGGAATACTTTCAACCAATCCTTCTAACTCTAATTGTTTTAAAGCTTCTCTAATAGGTGTACGACTGATTTTTAATTCATTAGCTAAAGCCAATTCATTTAATTTTTGTCCATGTTCATATTCTTCATTTAAAATGCGATCTCTTAAAATATCAAATATTTTATTTCCCAAAGAGCCGTGTGAAACATGTTCAAATAAACTATGTGACGGCATATGTTTCCCTCCTATAATTCTTTTATAATTGCGTCTACAAATTCAGTAGTGGAAGCATGTCCACCAATATCAGGTGTAACAGTTTCCTGTTTTTCAACAACTTTTGATAATGCTATTCTTAAAGCATTTGCCGCCTCGATCTTTCCCAAATCTTCCAACATCAACGCAAAAGCTAATAATAATGCACTTGGATTGGCGATATTTTGACCTGCAATATCTGGGGCACTACCATGAACAGCTTCATAAATACGATATTCATCTCCAATATTACCACTAGGCGCAAAACCTAATCCACCAACTAATCCAGCACATAAATCAGAAACAATATCACCATATAAATTAGGTGCAACCAAAACATCAAAAGTTTCAGGTCTTAAAACCAGTTGCATACACATATTATCTACAATGACTTCCTGCGCTTCAATATCAGGATAACACTTGGCAACATCTCTAAAAGCTTCCAAGAAAAGTCCATCTGTATATTTCATGATGTTGGCTTTATGAATAGCAGTCACTTTATGACGATGATTGATTTTCGCATATTCAAAAGCATAACGACAAATTTTTTCACTAGCTTCTCTGGTAATCAATTTGACACCATTTGCCATGTTTTCATTGAGTTTATATTCAATCCCCTTATATAAATCTTCTGTATTTTCACGAATGATGACCAAATCTATATCATCATATCTAGAATTGATTCCCTTGAATGAACGGATCGGTCTAATATTGGCATAAGTCGCAAACTTTTGTCTTAATGCCACATTGACACTTCTAAATCCTGTTCCTATAGGTGTTGCTGTTGGGCCTTTCAATGCCCATTTATATTGTTCAATGGCTTCGACAAGTCCAGGTTCAAAAACATCTCCAGTTTCTTTGGCATATTCAGCCCCAGCACGATATTTCACCCATTCTATATCCAAATTCATGGCTGTTGTTAAAGCTTCAACACTTTTGGCAATTTCTGGTCCAATCCCATCACCTGGAATTAATACGGCTTTCATTAAAAATCCCCTCCTAATTCTTTAATCGCATTCAATAATCCACCTTGTAAAATCATTGTTTTTTCTCTTGGTGCTAAAGTCAACTGCGTTGATAAAGTTTCTTTTGTACGTTGATTTTGAACTATAATCGGCTGATCATTTTCTACGGATTCTTTGACATTTAATAAAATATAGTCATCTTCTTCATTAAAGAAATCATAACCTTTCTGATCAATCACAATCGGTAAAATACCATTATTAATCAAATTAGAACGATGAATTCTTGCAAATGATAAAGCAAAAATAGCTCTAATCTTTAAATAATTCGGTACCAAAGCCGCATGTTCTCTTGAAGATCCCTGTCCATAGTTATCACCACCGACGATAAATCCACCATGATTTTCCTTAGCTCTTGTATAGAACTGATCATCCACTTTTGAAAAAGCAAATTTAGCCAAATGTGGAACATTAGAACGGAATGGTAATAATTTTGAATCTGAAGGAACAATATGATCAGTTGAAATATTATCTCCTACTTTTAACACAACTTTTCCTTGAATATCAGCTGATAGTTTTTCACCACGAGGAACTGGTTTAATATTAGGTCCCATATAGACTTTTGTATTTGGATCATATTCATTGATAAAAAAGTTTTCATTTTTAATAAATGGTGTTGATGGAACTTCATCTAAATACATATCTTCTTCAAATTCACAAGATAAATATCCTTTAACAGCAGACAAGGCAGCAATTTCTGGTGAAACCAGATAAACACCGGCATCATTTGTTCCAGAACGTCCTTTAAAGTTACGATTGATTGTTCTTAAAGAAATCCCTTGAGAAAGAGGTGCCTGCCCCATACCAATACAAGGACCACAGCCACATTCAAGAATTCTGGCTCCTGCATGAATCATATCTGCTAAAGCCCCATTTTGTGATAACATAGCCAAAATACTTGAAGATCCTGGCGCAATAACCAATGAAACATGATCTGCAACTTTTCTACCTTTTAAAATTTTGGCCGCACGCATCATATCAGCAAATGATGAATTCGTACATGATCCAATGACAACCTGATTGATATGCATACCTTCTAGTTCTTTAACACTCACCACAGCATCTGGACTATGAGGTTTGGCTACCATTGGTTCAAGTGTAGACATATCAATATCTAAGCGTTCATCATATTGGGCATCTTCATCAGCTTTCATTTCCACATAATCAGCTTCTCTACCCTGTTGTTTTAAATATTCTAAAGTTCTTTCATCGGTTGGAAAAATAGATGTTGTTGCACCAAGTTCAGCTCCCATATTACAGATTGTGGCACGATCTGTTAATGATAAAGAAGCGATTCCCTCACCTGTATACTCTACAATCTTATTCACGCCACCTTTTACGCTTAATAACTGTAAAATTTTTAAAATGATATCTTTAGCACTCACCCAAGGCGCTTTTTTACCTGTCAGATGAACCTGAATCACACTTGGACATTGTAAATAATATTTTCCTGTTGCCATCGCAACCGCAACATCCAATCCCCCTGCACCAATCGCAATCATTCCCATAGCGCCACATGTCGGTGTATGTGAATCACTTCCAACCAGTGTTTTCCCTGGTTTTGAAAAGTTTTCTAACTGTAACTGATGACAAACACCATTCCCTGGTTTTGAAAAAGTAATTCCATGTTTTTTCGCAACACTGCGAATAAACTCATGATCATCCATATTTTCAAACCCCGTCTGTAACATATTGTGATCAATATAAGCTACTGCTTTTTCAACTGCAACTTTCCCTGTATCCATAGCTTCTAACTGTAAATAAGCCATTGTGCCAGTAGAATCTTGCGTCAATGTCTGATCAATTCCAATACAGATTGGAGTTCCAGGAATTAATTCTCCCTCTTTTAAATGTGCTTGTAAAACCTTATATGCTAAATTCATTTTTAACCACCCCTTCACTTATTGTATACAATTATACAAGGTTATGTTTAAACAATCAACTATAACTTTTACAGTTTATCTTTTCAATGATGTATGTTACAATGAACGAGGTGATCAAAATGATATTAGCTTGTTCATCTTTAAAAAAGTCATTCCAAGGAACAGACTTGCTTAAAGATATTACTTTTAAAATTGAAAATCATGATAAACTGGCTATTATTGGTGTCAATGGGGCAGGAAAAACAACACTGCTTAGAATCATCTGTGGTGAAGAAAGCTATGACAATGGTGAAATCTTTATACCTAAAAATACCAAAATAGGCTATTTATCTCAACATAATACATTAAATCCAGAATTTTCTATTTATCAGGCTCTCGAAGATGTCTTTCAGCCTCTTATTGAAACAGAAAAACGTCTTCGTGAACTTGAACAGCAGATGTCAACGAGTCAACAATTAGATGCTATTATGGATGAATATGAACGCTTAACATATGAATTTGAACATAATGATGGTTATAGCTATCAAAGTCAAATCAAAGGGGTTTTAAAAGGTTTAGGTTTTGATGAATCTATGTGGGAAATGCCTATTTCTATTTTGTCTGGTGGACAGAAAACACGTATTGCTTTAGGTAGACTTCTTTTATTAAAACCAGATCTTTTATTATTAGATGAACCTACCAATCATTTAGATGTTGAATCCATTGAATGGCTGGAAAACTATTTAAAAAATTATCCTCATGCGATTATTATGGTTTCCCATGACCGTTATTTCATTGATCAGATTTCTAATCAGATTGTTGAAATTGAACATGGCAAAGCTACAACTTATAAATGTTCATATCAGGAATATGCGATTATTAAAAAACATAATCGTGAAGTAGAATTAAAACATTATATTGATAATCAAAAAGAAATCAAACGTATGCAGGAAAGTATTGATTTATTAAAATCATTTAATCGTGAAAAACAAGTCAAACGTGCAGAAAGCAAAGAAAAAGCTTTAGCTAAGATGGAAAAAGTTGAAAAACCAGATGCCCTGCCACAAGCGATACGTATCCAATTTCAACCATTGGTAGAATCAGGATATGATGTGCTTAAAGTGAAAGATTTAGCTATGGCATTTGATAAACCCCTTTTTGAACACATCAATTTTGAAGTCAAAAAACAAGAACGTGTTGCTTTAATTGGTCCAAATGGTATTGGGAAAACAACATTATTTCATCTGATTTTGAATGATTATGTACCAACAGCTGGTAAAATCAAATTAGGCAGCAAAGTCATGATTGGATATTATGATCAGGAACACACATCATTATCTTTCAATAAAACGATTTTTCAGGAAATTAGTGATACATACCCACAAATGAATAACACACAGATTAGAAATGCCTGTGCCTCTTTTCAATTTAAAGGGGATGATGTTTTTAAAACAATTGATGTTTTATCAGGTGGAGAACGTGGTCGTGTTGTCTTAATGAAATTATTATTATCTCGCTGTAATTTCCTAATCTTAGATGAACCAACCAATCATTTAGATATTGAATCTAAAGAAGTCTTAGAAGATGCTTTACTTTCATTTGAAGGAACAATTCTCTTTATTAGTCATGATCGTTATTTTATTAATAAACTTGCTACAAAAGTTGTAGAGATGGATGCTCATGGCAGTCATATTTATAGTGGTAATTATTCTCAATATATGGATCACAAAATAAAAGTAAAAGAAACCAAAGAAAAAAATAATACATCTTATATTGAAAATAAAAAAGCCCAATCTTTACAACGTAAACATCAAAATCAAATCAAGAAAATTGAAAAAGAAATTTCTACACTAGAAAATCAAATCAAAGAATGGAATTTTCAATTACAGGATGAAGATGTACTCAATGATTATAAAAAATATAATGAAGTCGTTCAAAAGATTGATGATGGTCATACACAACTTGATCAGCTTCTTGAACAATGGGAAAATATGCAAAAGGATTAAAGTCAGTGAACTTTAACCCTTTTTTTCTGTTCTTATAAATTCTATATAGCGTGTTCCCTGGAAAGTAAGCTCTCCATAATCACCTTCCACTAGAAAACCATATTCACGTCCGTTCACTACAAATTCTAAACGATCTCCACTTTTCACTTCAAAAGTCACATAATAAGTTGTTGATGATGTCACGCCATGATCATGACCATGATGATGAAAAGAGACATTAGTACGTTTAGAAACAACCTTAGCATTCACTGTAAGTCTAGGTGATTGATTATTATGATGCCATTGTTGAATCCCTCTGATGATAATCACAAAAATCATGCCCAAAATCAATAACGCAACCAATGTAAACATCATATCATAACCACCTGTTTCCAATCCCATCTCAAAACCAACCATTGTCTTCCCTCCTTACAATCATTATCCCATAAAGAAGTGTATTATTGGTGAACGTAGGCATATTGATGCACAATAGCTGTCATCTGATCCCATTTCTTTTCCATATCACTGACTAATTGAAATTGTGTACGACAACGAATCAAATTATGTTCAGGATAATCAGTTTTGAAATAAACATCACCTTGTAGATAATCAGTTAAAAAACGAATACCACATTCTAATGTCATCATTAAAGCACCTAAAGGCAGCAATTCTACTTCCTGAGGTGTGAGTTTTCCTTGTGTTCCTTCAATAAAACCTTTTGTATAAACTTCAAATAAATGCATATCACATGCAACCTGAGATAAATCTTTTTCATCTTCTAAAGCTGTACTTGCGCCAAAACGAATAGCATCTCCAAAATCATTCATCACAAGTCCAGGCATCACTGTATCCAAATCCACAATACATACAGCCTGATGCTGATCACAATCAAATAATATATTATTTAATTTGGTATCATTATGTGTCACTCTTAAAGGAACTTCTCCTTTTTGTAATGCTTCATTAAAGCGATCTACATAATGTTCGTGTTCAATAACAAACGCAATCTCTTTTGATACACCTTGAGCCCTTTGCATACAATCTTCTTGCATCGCTTTTATAAAAGCATCATATCTCTTTCTTGTATCATGAAAATCTGGAATTGTTTCATAGAGCGTATCAGCAGGATAATCAGCTAACAAATTTTGAAACTTTCCAAATGCTAAAGCACTCTGATAAAAAATATTCTCATCTTCAACCAAATCATAACTCATTGTATTTTCAATAAAGGCATACATACGCCAGACATGATTGTCATGATCTTGATAATAAGGTAAATCCTGATCAGTTAAAATCACAGTGAGTGTTTCTCTTTCAGGTTCTCCTCCATTTTGAATTGTTTTGTTCTTTAAAAATGAAGTGACATTTAAAACATTTTCCATTAACTTGTCAGGACTTTGAAACACATATGTATTCATTCTCTGTAAAATCATAGATTGTGTCTGACCATCTTCAAGCTGATAATATAAACGATATGTATCATTAATATGACCATTGCCAAAAGGAATGATTTTTAATAATCTCCCCTCACATAAAAAATGTGGAATAATTTCATTGATAATTTTGTCTTGATTCATTATTTTCCCTCCTATTTCCCATATAACCATGAATCATTACTGTCTAAAATCGAAAATGATTTCTATCCTCTTATCAAATATTGTTTTGAACATCCCATTTTCAATTTATCTGATTATTTTCACATCTTTCTCTATTATTCATGATAAATCATCAATTTTCAATACATCTTCTTCAAATAGTTTTCATTTTATAAAAATTTTTTTCATCTTCTGGAAAATTTCTTATTTCAAAAAACTTTTCGATATAATAACGCTTGTATGAGGAGGAGAAATTATGATACACAAAACATTAAAACCATTTCCTAAAGATTTTCTTTGGGGTGCAAGTACTTCTGCCTACCAGGTTGAAGGTGCAAATTTAGAAGATGGAAAAGGGCCATCTTGTCAGGATGTTAAAAAAGTTCCTGAAGGAACATCAGATTTAGCTGTCTGTGCTGACCAATATCATCGTTATAAAGAAGATATTGCCTTAATGGCAGAAATGGGATTTAAGACTTACCGTTTTTCTATTGCATGGACAAGAATCTTACCTCAAGGAACAGGTGAAGTCAATCCTAAAGGTATTGAATATTATAATAATGTCATTAATGAATGTTTAAAATATGGTATTGAACCATTAGTGACTATGTTCCACTTTGATATGCCTGCTGCATTAGATGAAAGAGGTAGCTGGGGAAATAGAGAATCAGTTGACTGGTTTGTAAATTTTGCAAGAGTCATGTTTGAAAACTTCGGTGATAGAGTTAAATACTGGTTAACAATCAATGAACAAAACGTCTTAACTTTAAATGGACCAGTGATTGGAACACTTCATTTACCAGAAGGATGTACAAATGAATTAAAAGAAATCTATCAACAAAACCATCATATGTTAGTTGCTCAGGCAAAAGCCATGGCATTATGTCATGAAATGTTACCAGAAGCGAAAATTGGACCTGCACCAAACATTTCACTTGTTTATCCAGCTAGCTGTAAACCAGAAGATATTTTAGCTGCACAAAACTTCAACGCTATTAGAAACTGGTTGTATTTAGATATGGCTGTTTATGGTGTTTACAACAACATTGTTTGGTCTTGGTTAGAAGAAAATGATGCAACACCTGAATTTGGAGAAGGTGACGCAGAAGCATTGAAAAATGGACATCCAGATTTCATCGGATTCAACTACTACAATACAGCAACTTGCCAGTGGTCTGATGGAACTGAAGATTTATCTGGTGCTAGTGATCAACAAACTTCTAAAGGCATTACTGGTATGTATAAAGGATTTAGAAATCCAAACTTACCAACAACTGAATTTGGTTGGGAAATCGATCCTCAAGGATTTAGAGCAACTATTCGTGAAATGTATTCAAGATATCGTTTACCATTATTAGTCACTGAAAATGGTTTAGGAGCTTATGATACATTAACAGAAGATGGAAAAGTTCATGATCAATATCGTATTAAATATTACCAAGATCATTTAACACAAGTTCGTTTAGCAATCAGTGATGGATGTGAAATGTTAGGATATTGTCCATGGTCTGCTGTTGACTTAATTTCTACTCATGAAGGTATGGTTAAACGTTATGGATTTATCTATGTAGATAGAGATGAATTTGATTTAAAAACTTTAGATAGATATAGAAAAGATTCTTTCTATTGGTATAAAAAAGTCATTGCTTCTAACGGTGAAGATTTAAGTGATTAAACTTGTTGAAAAACAAGTTTTTTCATTGTAAAAATGATAGTCAAAATATTTGATTTTTTATATAATAAACATTAAGGAGGAATAAAATATGATACATAAAACACTAAAATCTTTCCCTGAAGATTTTCTTTGGGGTGCAAGTACTTCTGCCTATCAGGTTGAAGGTGCAAATTTAGAAGATGGAAAAGGACCATCTTGTCAGGATGTTAAAAAAGTGCCTGAAGGAACTTCTGATTTGACTGTCTGTGCTGACCATTATCATCATTATAAAGAAGATATTGCCTTAATGGCTGAAATGGGATTCAAGTCTTATCGTTTTTCTATTGCTTGGACAAGAATCTTACCTCAAGGAACTGGTGAAGTCAATCCTAAAGGTATTGAATTCTACAACAACTTAATTAACGAATGTCTTAAATACAACATTGAACCTATCGTGACAATGTTCCACTTTGATATGCCTGCTGCATTGGATCAAAGAGGTAGCTGGTCAAATAGAGAATCAATTGACTGGTTTGTGAATTTTGCGAAAGTGATGTTTGAAAACTTCGGTGATAGAGTCAAATACTGGTTAACAATCAATGAACAAAATATGTTAACACTTGTTGGTCCTGTTATTGGAACATTGACTATACCTGAAGGATGTACAAATGAATTAAAAGAAATCTATCAACAAAACCACCATATGTTAGTAGCTCAGGCAAAAGCCATGGCATTATGTCATGAAATGTTACCAGATGCTAAAATTGGACCTGCACCAAACATTTCACTTGTTTATCCAGCCAGCTGTAAACCAGAAGATGTTTTAGCTGCTCAAAACTATAATGCCGTTAGAAACTGGTTATATTTAGATATGGCTGTTTATGGTGTTTACAATAATCTTGTTTGGGCTTGGTTAGAAGAACATGATGCAACACCTGATTTTGGTGAAGGTGACGCAGAAGCATTGAAAAACGGTCATCCAGATTTCATTGGTTTCAACTACTACAATACAGCAACTTGCGAGTGGGAAGATGGCACTGTAGAATGTGACTCTGCAGCTGACCAACAAACAGCACGTGGGGAAACAGGTATGTTTAAAGGATTTAAAAACCCTTATCTTCCAACAACTGAATTCGGTTGGGAAATTGACCCTATGGGATTTAGAGCGACAATTCGTGAAATGTATTCAAGATATCGTTTACCATTATTAGTCACTGAAAATGGTTTAGGAGCTTATGATACATTAACAGAAGATGGAAAAGTCCATGACCCATATCGTATTGAATATTTAAGAAAACATATTGAACAGATTAGACTTGCGATTAGTGATGGATGCGAAATGCTAGGATATAATCCTTGGTCTGCCATTGACTTAATTTCTACTCATGAAGGAATGAAAAAACGTTATGGTTTCATTTATGTAGATAGAGATGAATTTGAATTAAGAACACTGAAGAGATATCGTAAAGATTCTTTCTATTGGTATAAAAAAGTCATTGCTTCTAACGGTGAAGATTTAACAGATTAGAACTTGTCGAAACAGACAAGTTCTTTTATAATAACCAAGAGGTGTTTTTATGAAGAAAATCAAATATTTTATACCATCCTTCATCTTAATGATCATCATTTTTATGTTTTCACAACAAACAGGAAATGAATCATCTGGACTAAGTTCACAAATTGTTTTATGGATTCAAACTTACTTACATATTCCTATAACAGAATTGATTGTCAGAAAGGCTGCTCATATGAGCGAATATGCTGTTTTAACTTTGACTTTTATTTATGGATTCTATAAGAATCAATATCCATTGAAAAAGATTATCGTCTATTCACTTATATGTGCTTTTCTATATGCCTGCACTGATGAATTCCATCAGTTATTTATAGGTGGCAGAGCTGGTCAATTCACAGATGTTCTTATTGATACATGTGGTGCCCTGATCGCCATTGTGATTTATTATTTTTATAATTATTGGAAAAGAAAAAACTCAAGTCTGAAATAGATTTGAGTTTTATTCATAATTAAGCAACTGATGTCTTTTTAATATAGGTTTAAATAATTTCATAAAAATACCTAATGTTGGTCCAAATGTTAACATTCCTAGAATTGTTCCTACACCAATAGACCAAGAAATATGAGCTGATAAAGTCAGTCCTATAATCATCAAGATAGATATCACATCAACAGCTTGTCTGATTGTAGAAAACTTAAAAGGTAAAAGCTTTGTCAATGCCATACAAAAGCCTTCTAAAGCAAACGTTACTTCATCCAACAACATGACAATAGACACACCAAATGCCGATAAAGTACTGGCACATAAATATAAAACGATTCCGCCACCAAAGGAATCAAATGGGAAAGTTAAAATATGGTAAACCATAAAATTAATAACCGTACCTAGCAAAATACTAAAAGGAATCTGAAGCAACTGGCGCAAACGAAATTGTTTTCTTAAAATAAGAATTTGTCCCAGTACACAACTGCTATTGAAAAGAATACCCGCTGTTCCAACTTCTATCCCGATCAAATCTGATGTTGATTTAGCTAAAGCATCCCAGGCCCCAACGCCAATACCAGCCTTTAAAGTTAAAGCTGAACCTATCCCAGTTATAATAAACCCTAATACAATAATGATATATCTCTTTATATTTCTATTCATGATTTCCCTCCACAACCATCATGATTATACCGAAATATTTATTTTTGTCTTTTAAATTTCAAATTATGAAACTTCAAAATAAAAAGAAGAAAATCTCTTTTCTCCTTCAACAACTAAAGCTTCTTTTCCATTAAATATCTTCTCAATCTCACGCCACGTCTTTCCACAATCTGTTCTTCTAAAACATTATACCCCTGTTTTTCAAAGAAAGGTCTTGATGTCACAGAAGCAGCTGTATTCATAAAAGATATTCCTTTGGCTTTGGCATATTTTTCCAATTGTTCAACAAGCAATGAAGCAATGCCTTGATGTAGATAATCAGGATGTACATAAAGCCTATCTAAATATCCTGTTTCACCAACATCACCAAATCCAATAATTTGTGAATCTTTTTCTACAACCAAAGTATGATTTCTATTCAAAGAAACCTGCCAACGATAAACATCTGGATTTGCAGGTGCCCAGGCATCTAGCTGTTCTAATGTATAATCATGAACACAAACAGTATGAATATTATGATAAAATAACTCTAAAATAGAATCTAAATCACTTTGCCTATATAACCTCGTTTTCATCTACACCACCCCTTCAAAACTATTTTCATTATATCACACTCTTGACAAATAAGAAACATTTTCGTATGAGAACCCCAAAAGTTACCTGTCAAATAAAAAAACCAGTATCAAAAGATACCAGTTTATATACCAAATAATAAATCCATATATGTTGGCATAGGCCAATATTTTTCATCTACACAATTTTCAATCTGATCAACAATCTGACGTAATATCGTCATTGTTGATAATACATCATCACGCCATATTTTTGCAATTTCTAAAATATCAGCTTCAAGATGTTGTGCTCTATCAATATGTTTTTCTAAAATCATCATTTGATTTTTCATTTGTGATAACAATGATGATAATGATTTGACATCATCCACCAGATAATCAATATTGACACCTAATTCTTGCATATGCAAAGATGTTTTTGTCATTTGATCTAAATAAGCTAATGCGGCAGGATAAATTTCATTTCTTGCCATTTTTAATGCTGTTAAAGCTTCAACTTGAATCGTTTTATTATAATTTTCAAGTAAAATTTCATAACGTGCCTGAAGTTCAATTTCACTATAAATACCTAAACGTTTAAACATCTTAACATTCTTTTCATCTAATAAGTGTTCCATAGCTTCAACTGTATTTTTACGATTTGGAAGTCCTCTTCTTTTTGCTTCTTCTTCCCATTCTTTAGAATATCCATCTCCATTAAAGATAATTCTTTGATGTTGAGATAGGAATTCTTTAATGACTTCCATAGGTTCTTTACCACTTTCTATTTCATCTGCCATTTCTTCCATTTCATAAGCTAAAATAGAATTTAAGATTGTATTAGGACCCGCAATAGATTGTGATGAACCAACAGCTCTAAATTCAAACTTATTACCTGTAAAAGCAAATGGTGATGTACGGTTACGATCAGTATTATCTTTAGAAAAATCAGGAACAACAGAAACACCTGTCTGGAATCTTGCTTTATCAATATTTTCTAATTCTGCACCCTCAATAATCGCATGAATGATTTTATCTAAATCTTCACCTAAAAACATAGAAATGATAGCTGGTGGTGCTTCGTTAGCTCCTAAACGATGATCATTACCAGCTGTAGCAGTTGTCATACGCAATAAATCTGCATATTCATCAACGGCCTTAATTGTACATGCTAAAGCAGCTAAGAATGGTAAATTTTCACTTGGGTTCTGTCCTGGATTAAATAAATTAACACCGGTATTTGTGACAACTGACCAGTTATTATGTTTTCCTGATCCATTCACACCATCAAATGGTTTTTCATGCAACAAACATCTTAATCCATGTTTTTTCGCAATATCCTGCATCAATAACATTAATAAATGATTATTGTCTGTTGTAATATTAACATTACGATAAACACAAGCCACTTCATGTTGCGCAGGAGCCACTTCATTATGTTTTGTTTTAGAAGGAATACCATATTTCCATAATTCCTGATCAAGTTCTTTCATAAAAGCAGCAACTTTACGTTTTAAGCTTCCAAAATAATGATCTTCCAATTCCTGACCTTTCGGTGCCATAGCACCAAAAAGCGTTCTACCTGTTAATTTTAAATCCATACGCTTTTGATAATATTCATCTGCTACTAAGAAATATTCCTGTTCACTTCCTACAGAAGCACTGACATGAGTGATACCTTCCATACCAAGCATTGGTAATAAACGACATGAAGCTTTTGTCAAGGCATCAACGGATTTTAATAAAGGTGTCTTTTTATCTAAAGCTTCACCTGTATATGAACAAAATAGTGTTGGTATATATAAGCTTCCATCTTTCACAAAAGCTGGTGAAGTACAATCCCAGGCCGTATAACCACGTGCTTCAAAAGTTGCACGTAATCCTCCAGATGGAAAAGAAGACGCATCAGGTTCCCCTTTTCTTAATGTTTTACCACTAAATTCTAAGATAGCTTTATTACCATCAGGTTCTAAAAAGGCATCATGTTTTTCAGCAGTTAATCCCGTCATTGGCATAAACCAGTGTGTAAAGTGAGTGGCCCCATTTTCTACTGCCCATATTTTCATAGCATTCGCAATAACTGTTGCTGTTTCCTTAGCTAAAGGTTCACCTTTATCTAAAGCTTCATGAAAAGCTTTATAAGTTGATTTTGGAATACGTTCTCTCATGATATCATCACTAAAAGTCAAACATCCATAGTTTTCAAGTAACTTATTCATATCCATTCAATACATCCCCCATTTCTTTTTCCACCATTGTATCAATTTATTTGCGCCATGTCTATATATATTACGTATTTATAATAGGTAAATAATACGCATTTTCATATAATGAAATCAAAATCTTTTTCATTCATTCTACTGTATTTTTTGAATTTCATTTTTTATACCTTTTACACCATGACTATAAATATCAATCATTATAACATATAAGCAACATGCATTTTCATATAATAAAATCAAATATTTTAAATTTGATGTTTATAACTTTTATACCATGACTATGCAGTATATCAATTAAATAGTGTACATTTTCATATAATGAAATAAAAATATTTTGAATATATTCTATTGTATTTTTTGCGTTTCATATTATACTTATAAAGAGGTGAATTTTTATGTTTGGACAATTTACAGCTCTTATCATTCATAGTCAAAAAGATTTCAATAATCAAATCAAAGACTATCTGGAATCTAAAGATTATATCTGTCAACAAGTCATCACATATAAAGATTTAGAAAATTATTTTGAAAATCATACTTATGATTGTGTCATCATTGAAGATAATTTTCCACGCATTCAAATAAGAGATTTTCTAGTACAAATTAAATTAAGAGGTCAACCCATTACGATTGTTTTAAGTGATGCATTAGCTCCTGATTATTTAGAATCATTATTAAACGCTGGAGCAGATGACTACTTAACTGAACCTTTTGCTTTAAAAGATTTAGATATTAAAATTCAATCAGTTTATAAAAATGGAATATTAAAACCTAGACGTATATATCGTTTTAAAGATATTGTGATGGATACAACTGCCAAAACATGTTCATGTAATGGAAAAGCTTTAACACTAACAAAAAATGAATATAAGTTATTATCCATTCTCATTGCCCATCCTTATCAGCCTTTTAGTATTTCTTATTTATTTGAACAGGTTTGGGGTTCTTCAATATATGAAGATGGTACATCCATTCCAGCTTTGATTGGTAATGTCATGATGAAATTAAGACTGGCTAATAATGATCAGGAATATATCAAGCGTTTTGGTAAAGATAGCTATAAAATGGCATTTTAAAAAATACATACAGAAAAGAACTTTATTGAGTCAAATCATAAAGTTCTTTTTTTCTACAAATAACTAGTACTATACATTTTATTGTAAACTAAAATACATTTAATAGTTTACAATAAAAGAAACATCTGTTATGATGACTACTGTCTTCACTAGAAAAAGAGGTGTATAAACTATGGAATATATAAAAGATACTGATTCAAATAAAACCAGAGATATTGTCTATATGAGTGTTTTTACTGCCATGATTTCTATTTGTTCATGGATTTCCATTCCTGCCAGTATTCCGTTTACTCTACAAACAATGGGTGTCTTTATGACAGTTGGTCTTTTAGGTGGTAAAAGAGGGACATTGACAGTTTTGACATATATCCTTCTTGGGGCTATTGGAGTTCCTGTATTTGCTGGATTGACTGGTGGCGTAAGTGTTCTTCTAGGTACAACGGGTGGTTATATTATCGGCTTTTTATTATCAGCATTACTGATGTGGGGAATAGAGACAATCATGGGTAGAAATCAAATCGTCCTAGCTTTTTCTATGATAGCAGGTCTGATTGTATGTTATGTTTTTGGTACTGCTTGGTTTATGCTCATCTATACCCAACATTCAGGTGTCATTGGGTTATCTACCGTTTTAGGATTGTGTGTCATCCCCTTTATTATACCTGACTTAATAAAAATTGGCGTTGCTCTTTTTCTTACAAACAGATTAAAGAAAAGATAATCATGAATAAGAAGCGATTAGAGTTAAGAGCTCATCATGGTTTGTGTTTCAATTTTTTTGAAGGAAAAGGTTATAGTGAAGAATTCACCAAACATATGCAATCTGTTTATGATACTATGAAAAACAATCCCGATTTAAAAGTTGTTATAAAAGAAGATATCATTTGTCAAAAATGTCCTAACTTACTTAAAGGTGTCTGTAAAACAAAAGAATTGGTTCAAGGATATGATCACATGGTATTATCTTTTTGTGGTTTAAAAGAGAATTCACAAATCTCCTGGTTTGAATTTTCACGTCTGATCAATGAAAAGATTATCATTCCTGATCAAAGAAAAAGTATATGTGGAAATTGTCAGTGGACAGAAGTCTGTGAACGAAAAGCATAAAAACGACCTCTTCAGGTCGTTATCATTATTATACATATATTTCAAATTTTGTTGAAAATAAAAACAGGGAAATTATTTTCTCTGCTTATTAATGATAGTATTCTATATCTTTAAAATGAGATGCTAGGGCAAAAATGTTATCCATTAGATACCTAGCATTTTTTTACTTCAACAATATCTTTCCAACTTTTTTAGTAAATTCTTCCATTTCACTAATAACATACTTACCAACAGAAATATTTTTTAAATATGAAAAGAATCTTCTATTTGTCGTTATATCCTTATTTGGTATTAGTCATATAAACTCATTTATCGTCAAATTCAACAGCATAGCAAAGTAAATGATACAAATGAATGATATGTCACCATAAACTCAAGAATAGAACAGCCATTTTGTGTTGAACTATTCATAAATGTTTATTGCAATCTCGTCGTTTTATTGAAACGAAATAGATGAAAGTATATAATGATAGCTAAGAATGACGATAAATAAAACTAAAAAAAAAGGGGGGGGAAAATCTCATGCGTGATATTATTGCCCAATGGAATGATGCAGCCAAAAAGTATACAGAAGATCAAGAACAATCAGAATATGTTGCTAGCAACAAGGCTGTTGTTCAGAAAAGATTTTATAATTTAAAAAACAAAAAAGTATTAGATCTTGGTTGTGGATATGGCTTTTATACAAATTACTTTAAAAGTATTGGGGCCAATGTTATTGGAGTTGATGCTTCAAAAGCTATGCTGGCATTAGCAAATCAACGTTATCCAAATTGTGATTTTCGAATGGTTGATATGACAAAGACACTCAATTTTTCAGATGAAAGCTTTGATATGATTTTTTGTAATCAGGTGCTCATGGATATTGATGATATTGAATTGGTATTTCGTGAGTGCAAACGATTATTAAAACCTGATGGTATTTTCTATTACTCAATTGTCCATCCAGCCTTTTATGATGGCTGTTGGCTTAAAAATAAGGATGGTTATGCGTATGCTAAATTCCTTGAAAAATATATTAGTGTCTATGAATTGACTAATGAATTCTGGGGAAAAACTGCACATTTTCATCGTCCTTTATCATATTATTTAAATGTTGCTTCTGATGTTGGATTGGTACTTGTTCATGTAGAAGAACCGATTACCTATGACGGAAAATCTAAAAATAAAGATTTACCATTGTTTTTCTTTGCAGAATATAAAAAAATGGATATATAGATAAATTTGAGTTAGTCTAACTAAAAAATGAGTCCTCTATCCAGAAATAAATATCTGATAAGAGGACTTATTTATTTAAATATATTTTTTGATAATTGCAAGCGATAAGGTATCTATGTAAAAAACAGGGAAATCTCCCTGCAAATAAGTAGTATTGGCGTCCACGAGGTGATTCGAACACCCGATCTACTGCTTAGGAGGCAGTTGCATTATCCAGCTGTGCTACGTGGACATTTCAACTTTTAACATGCTTTATTCTAACATGTTATATACTTGAATTCAATCATTGAATAGACATTCGATACTGATTCCATCTTTTCAACAATGTTTCAATATAATAAATCGTCATTTTTTCATACCACTCACCTGTTTTTAAATCTACTAAGCAATATAAATGATTTTCTCTTTTCAATAAACCCAAATCATAATAATATAAAGCTGCCTGTATCTCAATAGACATTAATAAAACCTCCTATTTCATTTTTATGAAGCAGGAGGTTTTTTATGAATAAAATATAAATAAATGAATTCATCTCATACAAAAGCAATACTATAAGTTATCATATAGCAGCATAGTTTATAATGCTTTATCTACCCTTTCTCCATTTTCCTTTACAATTCTGCCAGGAATACCAATAACCGTACAATTAGCTGGCACATCTTTTAATACTACTGAAGAAGCCCCAATAATGCTATTATCACCAATTGTGACATCCCCAATAACTTTGGCTCCAGCTGATACCATGACATTATTTTTTAAAGTCGGATGTCTTTTGACTTTATGTTCACCAGTTCCAACTCCCCCTAATGTCACACCCTGATATAAAGTACAATCATCTCCAATGATTGTTGTTTCACCAATAACGACTCCCATTCCATGATCAATAAAGAAACGTTTTCCAATAGTTGCTCCAGGATGAATTTCAATCCCTGTTAAAAAACGCGCAATTTGACTCAATAGACGTGCAATGAGCTTGAAGTGACATTTCCATAAAAAATGATAAATACGATATAAAAACATAGCATGTAATCCAGGATAGTTCACAATGACATTCAAAGGATGTCGTGCTGCTGGATCCATTTCTAATATTCTACCAATTAATGTTTTTTCCATATTCTTCACCTCTTTTTCTTTATATTTAACCATAAAATACCCCTATACACAAATCATATTATCATTTTTATATTATCATATGTGAATTTAATCTATTTGTATTGACTTTTATCATATTAAAAAAAGTTTCTCTACTTGAGAGAAACCCGTTTTTCTATCTGAAAAATATCTTTTTTATAAATCAGAATATATAAAATAATAGCCAATAATATTGCTGCCACAGCATCCAATATAGAATGCTGTTTAATAAACATCGTTGATAAAGTAATCATAATAGCTGAAACAGATGCCAATATTTTTATACCTTTAGATTGTTTAAAATCTGGACACAATATCAAAGCCAATGCACATCCAATAGAATTATAGACATGAATACTAGGAAATACATTTTGACTCTTATCAGCATGATAAATAAACTGAACAAGATTCATAGATAAAGAATTCTGTTCAATCACAGGACGATGATCAAAACTTGTTGGATATATTGTAAAAATAATCAAACAAATGGTCATTCCTATAAACAAAAATGCAACACATTTATAAAAATCACGACGATGTGTAAAAAACAAATAAGCAATTGTCCCTGCTACAAAAAGGAACCAGTAAATATAAGGATAAATAAACCATGAAACAAAAGGTATACATGCATCTATACTTGTATAAACATCATGAAAAGAAATATCCCTTAACTGTAATCCAAAATACCATGGTAAATAAAGAATAAAATATGTAAATACCCATGCATGACGATAACGATATAACAAATTCTTCATTAATTAAATCCAAACAGCTTTCTAGAAATAGCATATCCTGTTGTAATCATTTTCTTACCAACATGTCCATCCATTTCCATCATAGAACCTAAAAAGGTATGTTTAACAGCTTTATAAAGTTCAGGATTTTTATTTTTTAAATACTGCCATAATTCATTTTTCTTTTGTAAATGTTCAGGTGTTCCTGATTTAATCAGTAAAACTGTTGATACAGTTGTAATCATCGTTAAATATTTCACCATATAATTTCTCAGTTTACGACTCTTTAATTTCATCACATCACAACAATCAATCATCATCTTATTGACTTTAATCTGTTGATCAATACGTGAAATCATCACTTTTTCATTAACAGACTGATCTTCCCTACCAATATAGTAACGATATAAATCAACATTTAAATAATACAGTGTATTGACATAAGGTAATGGCTGATAAACAAATAAATTATCAACATAAAATGTATGTTTTGGCAATTGTAAATTACAATTTCTTAATAACTGTGTACGATAAATAACACTATGCATTAATAAATTCTGTTGTGGGTAAAAATGTTTTAAATCATACCATCTGAATGTTCTATTTTGTGGCAATGCATTTGTATATTTAATCACACTAGATTTATTGGCACTTGGTTTTTCATATACATAATTTGCAATGAACATATCGACATCTTTATCTTTTTGATGTAACTGTTTAATTGTTTCTATCACTTTGACAAGTGAAGACTGGTCAAACCAATCATCACTATCCAAAACTTTAAAATAAAGTCCTGTTGCATTTTTTAAACCTGTATTTACAGCTTGACCATGTCCCCCATTTTCCTGATGTATACATTTGATTGTATCAGGATATAAAGCAGCATAGTCATCACCAATCTGGGCTGTTCTATCTTTAGAACCATCATCAACAATAATAATTTCTACATCATCTTTTAAAATTAAACATGATTCAATCGCTTTATCCATATAATCTTGTGAGTTATAACATGGAATCGCAATACTTAAATATTTCATAACATCCTCCTACAATGTTTTAACAAGTTTTAAAGCTTCTTCTACAATGCCATCAATATTATAATATTTATATTGTGCTAAACGCCCTAACAAGTAAAAGTGAGAAAATGGTTTCACATAATCCACATATTTTTGATACATCATTAAGTTTTCTGGAGATAAAATAGCATAATAAGGAACTTGAGTTTCATCACGATATATTTCTGGATATTCTTTAACAATAGTTGTTCCTGCAATCTCTTGACCTGTTAAATATTTAAATTCTGTAATACGTGTAAAATCTTCACTGACGGTATAATTGACAACACCATGACTTTGATAGTGATCTTCAGGATAATGTTCATATTCAAAGCGTAATGAACGATATGGCAATCTTCCTAAACAATGATCAAAGAAATCATCAATAGCACCTGTAAAAATAATTTTTCCCTGCCACAATTGTTCCTGATAATAAACCTGATGTGTTTGCATATCAAAAGATAAATCTTCCTTGGCATCCTTATTTAATTCAATTTCTATGTTTTCATGATTCAACATATTTTCAAATAACTTTGTATATCCTTCTAGTGGCATTCCCTGATATAGATCTTGAAAATAACGATTATCATAAGAAATCAAAACTGGTACTCTGGCAGTGACACTTTGATCAACTTCTTCAGGTTTTTGATTCCATTGTTTCATTGTATACTTTAAAAATATATTTTCATAAACATATTGAGCCACTTCCTGAATTCCTGAAGATGGATTCTTCTGTAATTCTAAAATAGGAACTCTTGCATTTTCACCATATGCATCAATCAATTCCTGTTTTAAACGTTCACCTTTTTCTTGACCAAAAACAATCATTAATGTATTCAAGTTAAATGGAATTGGAATAATCTTTCCATAAACATTTCCAACAACTTCATGACGGTAATCATACCATTTTGTAAAACGTGATAAAAAATCATAAACTTCTTTATTATTTGTATGGAATATATGAGGTCCATATTTATGAACCAGAACACCATATTCATCATATTCATCATAACAGTTTCCACCAATATGATCTCTTTTTTCAATAATCTTGACTTTTTCACCACGTTCAGCTAAAACTCTCGCCACAACACTTCCAGCAAAACCACTTCCGATAATTAATGTATCCATTTTTTCCACCTCATTTTATTTATCATAACATAAACCTAGACATGATTCAATTTGTTGAAGGGATAGCTTCGAAAAAGGAATAAAAGATTCTACATGACGAGGATCTCCAATAGCTTTTTCCATCCAGATGACATCATGCCATTGTTTGGCTTTATATCCCGCACGATGAAAACATCCCACATACTGAAACTGTAATGATTCATGAAATCTTTCACTTTTGACATTGGGATGAGTAATACAGGCATAGACATTTTGAATATGCATGCACTTTAACAGTGCTAATAAAACCTGATAAAGTTTTTTTCCAATCGCTTGTCCATGATAATGCTGATCTAAATAAATAGATAATTCACTCCCCCATTGATAAGCAGCTCGACTATGAAAAGAAGAGGCATAAGCATAACCAACAATCTGACCTTGAACTTCTGCAACTAAATAAGGATATGAATCTAAAGTTTGACAAATACGATTTGTCATATCTTCTAAAGAAGGAACATCATATTCAAAAGTAATATTGGTCGATAGAACATAAGGAGCATAAATATCTAAAATAGCACGCGCATCTTCTTTTTTAGCCACTCTTATATTTACAGACATTCTTTTCTCCCCTCTAAAAGCTTTAAATATTCTTTTTCATGAATAATTCTTAAATCTTGTCCCTGTTTCATTAACTGTAAAGCTTTCTGAACTTTTTTATTGTCTTTGCCAAAACGCACTTTATGATAACCTTTACCACCAATAACCAGATAATTGGTTTGGGTACTGACCTGATTGGTTGATAAGGCACAGACTTCTTTTGTTTTTTCTTCCAATAATTCTCGAGGCATAGATAATTTACCAGTAAAACAGATTGATTGATGATACAACAGAGCATCTTCTTTTTGATTCATTTCTAATAATTGCGTTGCTGATTCAGCTGACATAATATTTCGATAATAGTTTTCCTTCATCTCACCAAATTCTAAATGATACTTCTGATGCAAAGCATATAAACTGTCTACATCTTCACGTTCCATCATTTGAATCAACAGATAAGCACAAGCTTTCGCATCTTCTAAAGCATGATGAGCCTGAAATGCAAAACCATTCATTTGAGATAGATCTTTAAGATTATATTTTTGAAGATTTGGATAAACAAGATGTGCCAAAACATTTGTACAGGACATAAGTAATCGTGGATATGGAATATGGTTCTGTTTCAAGGCTGCCCTTAAATTCATCATATCACCTTGAATATCATGAGAAACAACAATCGTATTTTCAAAATAATGATGAATGTCTTTCCATACTTCTACAAATGTTTTTTCTTTATACAATGATTGAGGTCTAATTTGATGTATTTTATAGCGATAGCTATCAAAACTTAAATTTTTAGGTTTCACTAAGGCATAATATGTTGAAATGACTTCTTGATTTTGAATTTCTACAATACCAATGGCACATAAACTCGCGGGATCCTGATTTAAAACTTCAATATCAAAAACAGTTATTTTTTCACTCATGCTATACCTACTGCTTTTTTAGCCAACTGATCGGCCATCTCATTATAGAAGTCCCCACTATGTGCCAAAACTTTTATAAAGCGAATATCAATCTTTTGACGACTGGCATCAATAAATGACTGATAAGCCTTTGTTCCAGGGCGATTGGCCTGCCATTGATGATTGGCCCATTTTTCTATACCTTCATAATCATAATAGATACAAATCATAGGATAACAATGTTCAATCGCATAACAGATTGCCTGATGTGCACCCGCAATTTCACCAGCCACATTACGCATACTGACATAATCAGGATGGCTGCCTTTACCATTGACTTTCAAAATCACTTTTTGGCCTTCAAGTAAGATACAACCATAACCATATTCTCGTGTCTTTTGATTATAACTGCCATCTACATATGCAATCAATCCATAACCATCAAAAGATTGAGGCTGTTCATCTAAATATGCCTGAGCTTCATTGAATGTAGGAAATGATTTATATACTGCTCCCTTGAAACCTTTCACCATTGACTGACATTCTTCCCATGTCGAAAAAACACCAGTTTTTCTTCCTTTTTTCACTGCATAATATTTTGCCATCTTTTTAACCTCCGCTCCCTATTATAATCATATTCATGACATTTGGCTAGTAAAAAATATGATTCCTATGATATAATCATGATAAAGAGAGAAGGTTATGAAAAATGAAAATAGAAAACAGATTTTTAAAATATGTCAGTTTCCCAACACAATCTGACCCATATTCAACCACTTCACCTTCTTCGGCCAATCAAAAAGAATTTGCTCAATTTTTAATAGAAGAAATGCGTATTTTAGGATTGGTTGATGTAGAAATGAGTGAATACGGTGTTGTTTATGGAAAGATTCCATCTAACAATGATCATCAAGGTGATGTTATAGGCTTTATTGCCCATATGGATACTTCCCCTGATGCCAGTGGTGAACACATTCATCCCCAAATCATTCGTCATTACAAAGGACAAGACATTCCTTTTCAAAATGACCGTTTATTATCCCCAAGAGAATTCCCTGATTTAAATAAAGTGATTGGACATGATTTGATTACAACTGATGGAACAACACTTTTAGGTGGTGATGATAAGGCTGGAATTGCGATTATTATGAGTATGGCAGAATATATGTATAAACATCCTGAATTTAAACATAATGATATTATGATTGCCTTTACTCCTGATGAAGAAGTCGGACGTGGCACTGAACATTTTGATCTTGATATTTTTCAGGCTGACTATGCCTATACAATTGATGGTGGCGATATTAATGAATTTCACTTTGAAAACTTCAATGCCTATCAGGTACTTGTTGAAATCAATGGAAAAAGCATTCACCCTGGTAGTGCCAAAGACAAAATGGTGAATTCACAGGAAGTGGCTATGGAATTTCATCACATGTTACCATCACAACAAAAACCTCAATTCACTGAAGGATATGAAGGTTTCCATCATTTAACACATATGCAGGGGAATTGTGAACAAACACGATTAGAATATATTGTACGTAACCATGATTATTTAAAACTGAAACAACAGCTTCATGATTTTTCACGTATCCAAGCTTATTTGAATAGTTTTTATGGCTATGAAGCTATTCATATCACGATGCATGAACAATATCTCAATATGAAAGATGTTATCAAAGATCATCCTCATATTGTAGAACAGGTTGAAATCGCTATGCAGGATATTGGCTTACAGCCTCGTATTACACCTATTCGTGGTGGAACAGATGGTGCCCGTCTTTCATTTTCAGGACTTCCTTGTCCTAACCTTGGAACAGGTGGCTTCTATTGTCATGGTCCTTATGAATTTGTTTCTATTCATATGATGAAAAAAGGTGTTGAACTTTTATTAAGACTAATCCGTAATAATGTCTATGCGAAAGAAGATATTCCATTTTAGGTTTATCTTCTTTTTGATTAATGGTAAAATAAAAATAAGGAGTGTTCATTATGAAATGTTTATTTATCATTAACCCCAGTGCCGGCACAAAGACAATTCAAAAAAAACTGGATCAGATCATTGGTCAAATGATTTTAAAAAAGCTGGTTTCTACAATTGATGTCTTCTATACGGAAAAGAAAGATGATGCTTATCAATATTGTTTAAAATTAAAAGATGATGATTATGATTTTGTGGTCAGTGTTGGTGGTGATGGCACAGTCAATGAAATCATTAATGGTTTTATTGAAAACCATTTACAGACTCCTCTTGCGATATTACCAGGAGGAACAGTGAATGACTTTGCCAACCATTTACATTTACCTCGTGATACTGATGATTTTATTCAAATGATTGAAGATTTTCAGACAATGAAAGTAGATATTGGAAAAGTGAATGAACATTATTTTGCAAATGTGATTGCAGGAGGCATGTTTAGTGACATCAGTTTTCAAGTATCTAAAAATGATAAAGAAAGATTTGGTCCTTTAGCTTATTATATCAGTGGTATAAGACAATTACCTACCCAACTGCATACTTCATTGCATTTAAAAATCACTGCTGATGATCAAACTTTTGAAGAAGATGCCAAACTGTTTATTATTACAAACACTTCACAGGTAGGTGGCTTTAAAGACATTACACCTCATGCGAATGTTCAAGATGGTCAATTGGATTTATTGATTATTAAAAATTGTTCTACTACAGATTTAATTTCTTTATTTAAAGATTATAAATTAAACAGTCATGAAAAGAGTCCTTTTATTACTTATGTACAAGCTAAAGAATTAACTATTGAATGCGATAAGGATATTATATACGATGTTGATGGAGAAAAAGGAACAACCTTTCCAATTCATGTCAGTGTTAAAAAACAATCCTTATGTGTCATCATTCCACATCATTTCAATTATCAAGGAGAATCATTATGACAACACGTCATCAAGTATAACTCACTCAAGACGATGATATCAAAAGTGCTTATGAATTATTACTTTGGGATCATAGTCACATATATTTTCAAGACTATTCCATTGCATTTCAGGATATCCAGGAAATCAATATTTCCATGTGCTCTATGATGCAAATGCTAGATATTTTAAGCATCTATATGAATTACTATGTGGATATCAATATCATCACACCCAAAGAAGAATATGCTTTTCAAATCATGAATCATGATACCCTTCTTTCATTTTTTGAGACAGTTTCATCTTTTCCTATCCCAATCAATGATCCTTTGCATATTCTTCAATTATATACAGATATGCCAGATAACTATGCACGTACCAAATATTTAGATCGTCATTTTAAAAAATGGGCACAACAATATCATCTGGATAACCCTCGTGGAAAATGTATTCCTAGACAGTTTTCTTTTCATAAAAAATCATAACATCAAAACAGATCTGATATATTATTTTTATAGATATCCTTGAGGATATCTTTTTTTATCAAATAAAAAACAATAAGATAGAATACCTTATTGTTAAAAGTGAAATTAATCCTATTATTGATATGGATTTTTAGGAATAATAACAGCACCTATTAAATAAGCAAATAGACCTGTACCCCAACTTAAAATAAGCGCAACTGCAATTAATCTGACAATTGTAGGATCAATGTCAAAATATTCAGCAATTCCACCACAGACACCACATACCATGACATCTCGTTTTGATCTATATAATTTTTTACTCATGTGATTTCCTCCATTTTCTTATTCTATACTTTATAACTGGAAAAATATGCTGTCAAGTCTTAAAAACAAGAAAAAGGGATGAACTCCCTTATCTTTCGTTAGCCATTTTCGCAAGTGCTAATGCACCACAAACACCTGCATTATCTCCTAATCCTGGATATACAACATAATCCTGAATAGCATCTGTTGTAATTTCATCTTTTTGAACATAACCATTTAATCTTTCTTGAAGATATTTATGAATCATTGGGAATAATTGTTTTTGATGCATAACACCTCCACCTAAAATAATCTTCTTTGGTGAAATTGTTAAAACATAAATTGCTAATGCCTGAGCAATATACCATGCTTCTAAATCCCATGCAGGGTGATCTTCAGGTAATTCACTTCCCTTTATTCCCCATCTTTCTTCAATGGCTGGTCCTGCTGCTAAACCTTCAAAGCAAGTTCCATGATATGGGCATTTTCCTTTATAAGTATCGTCTTCTCTTTGTTCTAGAATCATGTGTCCCATTTCTGGATGTAGTAAACCATGAACAAGGTTTCCTTCCACAATGGCTCCTCCACCAATTCCTGTTCCGATTGTTAAATATAAAGCACTATCTAATCCTTTGGCTGCACCAAAGTATGCTTCACCAAGTGCTGCACCATTCACATCTGTATCAAAACCAATTGGCAAATCTGGATAATGTTCCTGTAAAGCTCCTACAATATTATAGTTTGTCCATCCTGGTTTAGGTGTTGTTGTAATATATCCATATGTTGGACTCTTTAAATCAGGATCAATAGGTCCAAAACATCCTAATCCTAAAGCTTCAATGTCCTTTCCATCAAAAAATTTAAAAATATTTTCAACTGTTTCTTGTGGTGTTGTTGTTGGAAAAGAATCTCTTTCTAAAACATTTCCATTTTCATCTCCAATAGCAACAACAAACTTTGTTCCACCGGCTTCAATTGCACCTAATCTCATTTTTCTTCCTCCTTATTATCTTCTTTTATTTTATCACAACTTGTTTCTAGTCAAAAGTTATTTCTTCATTGTAAGTGATAATTGTAATGACTGTGAAGATTCTGTTTCCTTTAACATACTTTCTAAATACTGTTGATAAAAACTTAAATCTTCATTTTGTAAATATTGATAACCATCGCTAGAGCGAAGTTCATCTACATATTGATTGATGTTACCAGTAAAATAGTAACGATTGGCTTTCACTAATACATCTTGAATCGCTGTTCTTTTTTGAGTATCTGATATTCCCTGTAAAGATTTACCAAATTTATTTGCAGAAACTGTATCAAAATACTCATCTGCATTGACTGAAATTGATAATGACTGGGTATGATAGTTCATTTGATCCTGATTCAATTCAATAATGCCATATTGAAGTGGAGCATCCAATAATGATGAAGACGCAATATCATAGATTCCCTGAATCGTTTTGATATTTTGACAATGTATATGTCCACTTAATACAAATGGAACATGATATTGAGAAAACAGTTTTGCAATCTTCTCATGATCATTAATGGTATATCCATTATTTAACAGTTCATTATGAATTGCTAAATTATGATGCATCGCAACGAGTGGCGTTTTTCCATCTTTTTGAATATCCTGAAGCTGCTTTTCTAACCATTGCATAGTTGAATCTGTAAAAAATCCACTTGCTCCTAGCGTCATTTCTGTTTGTTCATGTGCATTCGAATCCATCATCAACAAGGCAAAATCAGGATTCAAATCAATACGATAACTCAAAGATTCATCATGTTTCGAAGTTGCCAGATGATAACCTAGATTTTGATAAATATCCTGAAAATCCTTAGCATTAATATTATCCACATCAAAATAATCATCTTGACCATAACCTTTTGTATAGATATTATCAATATCATGATTTCCTGGTATAACAGCAACCTGAATGTTCTTTTCTTTTAATTGTTCTAGTTTTTGAGCTAACTTCTGATGACTGCCTTTTTCCCCATTAAAGCTTAAATCACCTGTCAAAACAACAAGATCAGGCTTTTCCTGGATAACCGCCTGTACAAAAGCATCTACAATCTCATCGCCATAAGTGACCATCTTGCCATCACCATATAACATGGAATCTTCAAACCATTCACAATCCTGATAATAATCCTTTAAAAAATAATGTATATCACTTGCGACAATGATTTTTAAATCTTCTTTTTCACTTAATGTTTTTGATTGACATCCCATCAGACAAAGACAAAAAATAAGACAATAAATAATCTTTTTCATAACACATCTAAAAAGAATGGATAGCTAAGCTATTCATTCTTGATTATTCCTATTATTTTTGACAAGCATCATATGCCATATCAAAAATCTTTTGTGCATTGAAATTCTTAAAATCATCATCGCTAATTAAAATGACTGGTTTATCAGGGTTGTCTGCTTTGATTTTTTCATATGATCCTTTTAATTGAGGTTCTACAAGAATAACATCAGCAAGATTACTTGAATATTCTACTGCATGTTCTGATGCAGACCAAACTGTTGCTTCAACTCTCTTTCTTGAAGCAGCATCTTTTAATTTTGAAGCAAACAAAGTAGATGTTACACCAGCCAAACAACACAATAAGATTTTCATGATTATATTCCTCCTTTTTAATTCCCTATTATTATTTTACCACATTTTGATATTGACTTCTATTTCTTTTCACTATCCATTATAAATTTATTTGCATCTTCTAAAGAGGCATAACCATAAGCTTTCACTGTATTCATTAATATTTTTTCAATTAAATTTTCATTCTTTTGAACCATATCCAAAACCATTTGACCATATAAATATAATGTTTCATCACTATAAGTCATTAATTCGCCTCTTAAATAAGTTTCAAATGAGGTATCATCTTTTTCATCTTCCAAAGAATGAGTGAAACGGGCTTGAGATAATAAATAAGGATATTGATCATTCATATCTTCACGCATTGATACTTCAATATCACATAAAGCATTAATAAAGTCTTTCTTTTGTTGATCAACAGCAGGTAACTGATCTCGAATCGTATCAAAATATTCTGGATCCGTACTTTCCATCATATAGGCATATTTTTCCATGACTGGATTTCTCCCTATTTGTTGAGCTAGTTTTAAATCTTGTAGACAAGCTTTTTGAACATTTTGATAAAAAGCTTCAAACTGACTTTTTCTTTGTAGATAAAATGTTTCAAAATCATCCTGACAACTGGCACGGCCATCAATATGATGAACCTGTTGAAAAAAATCCCATTCTAATTGTACAATTTCATCAACCATTTTCTATCCCTCCATAACATGTTTCATGCGTATATGGTCATCTTGAATATGTGACATGACTTCCAGTGTGTGATTGTCTAAAAAATCATCATCACTTGTCGATAAGCCCTGTCGATGAAGTTCACCAATGACTAACTGACATATTTTTTCAATCAGCACAACTTTTTGATCATCAGTATTAATAATACTGTTCTTTTGAGGCCAATGTTGCTTTTGAGATGGCAATTGAACCAATTGTAAAAGCAGTGGTGTGACTGCCTGTAAACATGTACAATCTTTTAATCCATAATAACTCCATTTATAATAAGGCTTATATTTTTTATTCAGCAAATAGAGAAGAGATAATGTCTGATCTATAAACTCATTCAATGCCAGCGTCGCAGCAACTTCATCTTCTCTTTGCATACATCTGGCATAATTATATTGACCAGATTGTGCCATTTTAGCTAAACAACGGGCTATTTTTTTAATACGGATATCTTCTGGATAATAACTTAAATATTGTCTGATTTGAGTCACTTGACCATAATTGTCCTCAAAAATACGTCCATTTGTACAAGCTAAAAGAGCATTTTCATCAGCATATAACCAATCATCTAAAGTTTGTGGTATATGTCTTAAAAACTGTTTAAAAAAGCTTTCAATTTCAAAAACACCGACTCTTCCATTTCCATGAGCTGAGGTTAATCTTTGAATACCCATGAACTCTTGTGGTAGCTTTTGATAACTGGCCTGTATCTGTTTATAATACTGCTGATAAATATCATGAGGAAGCAAAATACAAAAACCAGGTCCAAAATCATGGTCATGAGAAATCTCATCATCGTACCCCAGACAATCTGATCCCATTCCCAATAATCCAACCGCCATATATGGTTTAATTTCTAAAAACTCTTCTTCTATCATGTTTCTGCCATATTGTTGATAAAAAGCTTCACACAAATCTAAACCTTTGATTGTCTTCATTTCTTTTTGAATTCTGTCGATATTCTTTTGAATTGTCTGATAATCTTTATTTTGTCCATAGACACTCTCTATGAAATGTAAGACACGATGATAAATATCTAAAGCTTTTGCATAGTCTTTTTGCATATAATGGCTTTGCGCTAAAGTCGCTAACGAAGCAAAGTAGTGTGGATCATGAGGTCCATATTGTTGAAAAAGAGAGATCGCCTGATGTAGACATTTTTGAGCTTTATCATTTTGATTGATACTGAGATACATTTGTGAAAGATTTGTATAAGTAATAGCTTCTTCAATTCTATAATCATCCAGTTGTTCAACAATCGCCAATGCTTTCTTTTGCATGTCAATAGCTTGCTGATAATCACCCATTTCCTGATATAACAGGCTTAAATTATTATAAAAGGCACTATAAAGTTCATCTTGTGGTTCTAATTCATGATGATAAATCTTTTCTGTCTTTTGATAAAGCGATAAAGCTTCCTGATATTTTCCCTGTACACGGTAAAAAGTGGCTATATTGATATATGATGTAGCACCATCAATCGTTTCTTCAAGTCCACACATGTCAAGAATTTTAAATATCTGTAAAGCAATCTGATTCCCAGATTGAAACTGTGAAGTAACACGAAAGTAACCTATCATTTCATTAAGCAAAAACAAAATTGTTGCATTATCCTGTCTTTGAACAGCAAGATTGACTTGTTCAACTAAAAAAGCATAAGCTTCATCCAATTCATTATTGGCATACATTTCATCTAATTGTTTCTGTAATTCCTGTATAGTCATGAATATTCTCCTTTAAAAATAAATAGACACATGGGTGTCTATTTATGATTGAGTGCATCTTTCATACCTTTTAAAACAACTTCTCTTGCTGTGACGGCATCTTTTTTATCTAATGGTGGAATACCTTCCAATGGATAATCAATACCTAAGTTCTTATATTTAGCAACACCCATAGTATGATATGGTAAAACATCTAGAGCTTTGACATGTTTAAGGGTTGCGATAAATTGACCTAAACGATATAAATATTCATCATTTTGTGTAATTGTTGGAACAACAACATGTCTGATCCATAAATCAATACCCTTATCATCTACATATTTAGCAAATTTTAATATCATATCATTAGGTTGTGCAGTTAACTTTTTGTGTTCTTCAGGATCAATATGTTTAATATCTAACATAATTAAATTTGTTGAAGCTAACAAACGATCTAATTTCTTTAAATATTCAGGATTTTCATGAAAAGTAATCCCTGACGTATCTAGACATGTGTGAATATTTTCTTCACGACATCTTTCAAATAATTCTATCAAGAAATCTAATTGCAACATAGGTTCTCCACCTGTACAAGTGATTCCTCCATTTTTATAAAACTCTTTCTTTGTATTAAATTCTTTGAGAATTTCATCAACTGTCATCTGTGTTCCCGTATTTGGTTTCCATGTATCAGGGTTATGGCAGTATAAACAACGCATTGGACAACCTTGAAAAAAGACTACAAAACGGATTCCAGGACCATCAACAGTTCCACAACTTTCTAAAGAATGAATATATCCTTTCATTATCTCACCAACTTTCTTTATTATTTTAACATATTTTCTATAAAATATCATTTCATATGTTTTATTTTTCAAACAAAATACAAAATCATCAAATTATATCAATATCAAGTATTCAACCAATTTCATCATACCACATAATATCATCACATATATAGGATCCATCTTTTTATACTGTAATAATATCATTCCAATTGCAAATATGATAATCATATCAATGCGCATAGATGATAAAGTATGTACTGTATTTTCTCCAAAAAAAGCACTGACTAATATAGACACACCCGCAGTTGCAATCATCGCAACAACAGCTGGTCTTAACGTTTCTAATATACCTTGTAACATAGATAATTTTCTATATTTTAAATAGAGATAAGCTAATATGGAAACAATGATGCATGATGGGAGTATACATCCAATAGTTGCAAATATAGCACCCCATACGCCAGCTATTTTCTGACCAACAAATGTAGCGGAATTAATCGCAATAGGCCCTGGTGTCATTTGAGAAATTGTGACCAAATCAGTAAATTCACTCAGTGATAACCAAGGATGTAATGTCACCACCTGATTTTGAATCAATGGCAAGGCTGCATATCCACCACCAAAACTAAACAATCCTACCTGTAAAAAGCTCAAAAAAAGTTCCAGCAAAATCATACATGATCACTTCCTTTATGATAAAACGTTCTGATAATCCCTATAGCAATACAAATCAATACCACATAAATCACATTGACATTAAAGAAACATGTGACAACAAATGCAATAATCATAATAGCATTGTTCATCCAACTCTTTGTTTTGATAAGATCTTTTGACATATCATAAACAACAGAACAAATGACTGCACCTACACCCGCCTGCATTCCATCTAACACCAGTTTGACATAAATATGAGACTGAAATATTTCATAAAACACAGAAATGGCAGATATAATGATAAATGGCGGAATAATTGTTCCTAATATAGAAACCAATAATCCTGGTATACCTGCTATTTTATATCCAACAACAATGGCTCCATTCACTGCGATAGCCCCTGGTGATGATTGTGCTATAGCCACTAAATCTAACATTTCATCTTGATCAATCCAATGAAGTGTATCTACAAACTTCTTTTTCATCAATGTCACAATGACATATCCCCCACCAAAAGTAAAAGCACTTAAATAAAGTGTAGATACAAATAATTGTATTAATTTATTATTTTTCATCCCATCACTTCTTTCTTGAACTTCATTAAAGCAAACAATCAGTTTGATTTTCTATATCTTGTATATATAAGAATCAGCTAATTACGATAAACGACTCTCTCATTAATGATATATAACTTTTGTTTTATTGATATAATTCAAAATCCCACTAAAAATAAGTCTCATTCGTTCTTTTATAACATCAAAAAAGGTGCTTAACTCAGCACCTTTTTCATCCTCATTACATTGCTTCGTGGAATGTACGAGAAATAACATCATCTTGTTGTTCTTTTGTTAATTTAACAAAGTTAACAGCATATCCAGAAACACGAATAGTTAATTGTGGATATTTTTCAGGATGTTTTTGAGCATCAATTAATGTATCTCTGTTTAAAACATTAACATTTAAATGATGTCCTCCTTTTGAAGCATATGCATCTAACATTCCAACTAAATTTTCAACTTGTTGTTCACTTGCAGCCATGATTTTCTCCTCCTTTAAAATTCATCATCGTCATCCATTGGTAAATTTGGAATTTTACAAGCAGTATCACCACTATCACAATCCATCTTTGACACAACAGTGACTTCTTCCATTTCAATATGAGCATCTTCATTCACTTTGACATTAATATGTCCTGAACCAGAGCTCACGCGACCATCTAACATTTTGACTAGTTCATCAATTTCTTTTTGAGTAGCCATGTTTTCACTTCTTTCTATTAATCAAGATTTCCGTTTTTAATTGATTCGATATCTAAGTCACCAGCGAAAACTTGATCGTCTTTTCCTAAAGCACCAGGGATGACAGTAAATGTATTTGAAATACCATCTTGTGCATCTTTGAATGGTAATTTAGCAACTGATGATAATGAAGAAATAGCACCATGAGAATCTCTACCATGCATTGGGTTAGCACCTGGAGCAAATGGTTGACCAGCTTTTCTTCCATCAGGAGTATTACCTGTAGCTTTACCATATACAACGTTAGAAGTAATTGTTAAGATTGAAGTTGTAGGATAAGAATCTCTATAAGTATGATGAGAACGTACCATTGCCATGAAAGTTTCAACTAACCAAGTTGCAATTTCATCAACTCTGTCATCATCGTTACCATATTTAGGGAAATCTCCTTCTACTTCGTAATCAACAACAACACCATCTTCATCTCTAATACATTTAACTTTAGCATATTTAATAGCTGATAAAGAGTCAGCAACGACTGATAATCCAGCAATACCTGTTGCGAAATAACGTTTAACTTCTCTATCATGTAATGCCATTTGAATTCTTTCATAAGCATATTTATCATGCATATAATGAATGATATTTAATGCGTTAACATATACACCAGCTAACCAAGACATCATATCTACAAATTTAGCTTTAACATCTTCGTAATCTAAGTAATCACCTTCAACTGGTCTATATTTTGGTCCAACTTGTTTCTTAGTTTTTTCATCTACACCACCGTTGATAGCGTATAATAAACATTTAGCTAAGTTAGCACGTGCACCAAAGAATTGCATTTCTTTTCCAACTCTCATTGAAGATACACAACATGCAATTGCATAGTCGTCACCATGAGTTACTCTCATTAAGTCATCGTTTTCATATTGAATTGATGAAGTTTCAATTGAAGTTTTTGCACAGAATGCTTTAAAGTTTTCTGGTAAACGAGTTGACCATAAAACTGTCATATTTGGTTCAGGAGCTGTTCCTAAGTTAGATAATGTATGTAAATATCTAAATGAAGTCTTAGTAACCATATGACGTCCGTCAACACCAACACCACCGATTGATTCAGTTACCCAAGTTGGATCTCCTGCGAAAATTGAGTTATATTCTGGAGTTCTTGCGAATTTAACAATTCTTAATTTCATAATGAAATGATCAATAAATTCTTGGACTTCTTCTTCAGTGAATAATCCTTTCTTTAAATCTCTTTCTACATAGATATCAATAAATGTAGAAGTACGTCCTAAAGACATTGCTGCACCATTTTGTTCTTTAACTGCACCTAAATATCCAAAGTATAACCATTGAATAGCTTCTTGGCAGTTAGTTGCTGGTTTAGAAATATCAAAACCATATTTTGCAGCCATTTCTTTTAATTCACTTAAAGCTCTAATTTGTTCACTTAATTCTTCACGTAATTGAATAACTTTAGAAGTCATTCTCTTTTCAGTTGTCGCAAATTGATTTTTCTTATCTTCAATTAATTTATCTACACCATAAAGTGCAACTCTACGGTAGTCACCAATAATACGTCCACGTCCATATCCATCTGGTAAACCAGTGATAATATGTGAAGAACGACAAGCTCTAATTTCTGGAGTATAAACATCAAATACACCTTGGTTATGTGTTTTTCTGTATTCTCTGAAAATATAAGAAACTTCTGGATCTACTTTATATCCATTTGTTTCACAAGCTTGTTCAGCAATACGGATACCACCAAATGGTTGTAAAGATCTTTTGAAAGGTTTATCAGTTTGAACACCAACAATTTTTTCTTTAGATCTGTCTAAATAACCAGCATCATGTGAAGTTAATGTTGATACAACTTTTGTATCCATATCTAAAACTCCACCAGCTTCTCTTTCTTGCTTAGTTAAATCCATAACTTGTGCCCATAAATCTTTTGTGTTTTGAGTAGGACCAGCCAAGAAAGAATCATCACCATCATATGGTGTGTAGTTTAATTGAATGAAATCTCTTAAATTCACTTCCTTGTTCCATTTCCCTGCTTGGAAACCATCCCAAGCATCATTCCATTTTTCTTTAAATGTCATTTTCTAAACCCCCTGTTTGTTTATTTCTCATTCATTATAGCACTAATATACTATTGAAACAATAAAATAACTTGTTTTTTTTCGCAATTTTCTGCCATAAAATGAGTCGCTGGAACTTGACAACTTCAATATAACAGATTCTTTTTTTTAATGCTATTTATATGCTTCAAAAATTGATTTTTTTACAAAATCTTTACAAAAAAAGATATACAGGTTATCCTATATATCTCTTCATATCAGCTTCTATATTTTCTGACTGTCTACCAAAAATCATTGATAAACTGTCTTTTCCTTCAACAATTCCACTTGCTCCTAAAGATCTGATTTTTTCAATATCGACAAGCTGTTGATTATCCAATACAACTGTAACTTTAGAAGCACTGCTACGTACTTCTTTAATATTGTTTTTCCCACCAAGAGCCTGCAATAATTCTTCAATTGGTAATGTTGATTTCATTTCCTGATCTAAACGTTTATTCTTAATAAAATGAATAAATCCAAAATAAAGTAAAATCAAAGCCAAAATAATCGCAATCACAACAAAAATATATTCAACATCCATATTTTCACATCCTTTTTTAATTGAAGTATTTCTTTTTTATAGTATACTATAAGAAGATAAAAAAAGAAAGGAGCAATGTCATGGAACAAATCAAAAAACTCTGTCGTGAACAACCATTGATTTGTATCATTTGTATTCTGGCATTGATTAGCTGTTTTGCTATTTTAAGTGCTACGCCTATGATTTCTAACAAAGTTGGAGATCCTGAAACATTATGGTTAAAACAAGGCGCTTTTTATATAATTTCTGCAGTTATGGTTTTTATTATATATAAAATAGGAAAAGATCAGATTTATGATAAAATCTGGATCATCTATTGGATATTGATGGTTCTCTTAATTATTTTGGCTATCGAGCATTTCATTTATACAAGATTATGGCCTCGCCATCATATCATTCCTCTGGTCAATACAGCTGGGGGGGCAACCTCATGGTTTAACTTTCCTTTTTTAAGTATACAGCCATCAGAATTCATGAAAATTGCGATTGTTATAGCTTTAGCGAGAATCACAAAAGAGCATAATGATTATTATCTCATTCATACAACAGAAACAGAAATCAAATATATCTGGGAATGTATGAAAGTCGTCATTCCCCCTGCTTTACTTGTTTTACTTCAAAATGATACAGGTGTTGTTTTGATTTTATTAGTTGGTGCTGCTTTTGTTATTTTTTCCAGTGGTCTTAGAAAACAATGGTTCATTTTTGGTTTTAGTTTGATTGGTATTATATTGTTGATAGGAGCCTATCTCTTTGTTTATCAACCTGAGATTTTTGAAAAGCTTTTAAGTTCCCATCAAGTTGATCGTTTTTATGGATGGCTTGATCCTGAAGGCACATACAACAAAGAAGGATATCAATTATTCAATTCTTTACTTTCTTATGGAAGTGCCGGATGGTTTGGACATGGTTTCCAATCTGTCATTAAAGTCTTCCCAGAAGCGCAGACCGATTTTATCTTTGCTGTTATTTTAACAAATTATGGTTTTGTTGGTGGTTTGATTACCGTTGGGGCTATTGTTGCTTTTGATATCATCATTTTAAAGATTGGTCTTGATTCTACCAATCAGCAAGATAAGTTCATGACCATCGGTATCATTGGCATGCTGTTGTTTCAGCAGATATGGAATATGGGTATGATTTTAGGTCTATTACCTATTACAGGTATTACATTGCCATTTATTTCTTATGGTGGGTCTTCACTTTTATCTTACATGATTGCAGTTGCATTATTTATTGATATTAACACTCAAAATAATATTATGAAAAACAGATCTGTGATTCAATAACAGACCTGTTTTTTTGTTATGACAATCTTTTGTTTTGTAACTGGATGAACAAACCCAACCATATAACTATCTAAATCAAAATTCCCCTGACCATCACCATATAGACTATCACCAATCAAAGGATGATTAATAGCAGCCATATGAACTCTAATCTGATGTGTTCTTCCTGTTTCAAGTTTCATTTCTACTAGCGTTCTATCATGTTTTATAGCTTTGACAGTATAGTGCGTACAAGATTCTTTCCCACGTTTATCAATCATACGCTTCATTTGGAATTCTTCTTTATAAATAGGCAAACGAATGGTTCCACCCGCTTTGACTATCCCTTTAACATGAGCACGATAACGTCTATCAATATGCTGGAGATCTTTCATGATTTTATCATGAATATAACGATATTTTGCAACAATCATTAATCCGCTGGTATCTTTATCTAAACGATTAACAAGATGAATAGTTGAATTCAAATGAATTTGCTGATAATAAAAAGTTAAAGCATTTGCTAAAGTATAATAGGGATGCTGACGAGTTGGAATTGAAGGCAAACCCTTAGGCTTATCAACAACCAATAAATAATCATCTTCATAAACAATCTTTAATGGTATTTCAACTGGTACCATATGATTGTCTTCTGGTGGATAAATAATGGTCAGGGTTTCCCCAACCTGCAATAGATATCGAACTGTCTGATGTTTTCCATCTACCAGAATTTCTCCCCTCATTTTAATAGCTTTGATTGCTTTTTGACTGATTCCATGACGTAAAAGAAACTCACCAATAACACAAGGTTCATCTATAATCCAATATTGTTTCATGAATTCAGATATGCCCTTTTTAAACGCTGTGTAAAAGACACATTTCTATATTGTAAAAAACGTGCTTTTTTGGAAGACATTTTGACACAGATACAATCCTTATCTTTCAAATCAATAACCAGATGATCAACGCCAAGAATAGCCCCCTGATAACTTTGTGACTGAAAACGAATTGTATGTGATTGATCAAGAATCAAAGAAGAGCCTAGTGAGCGATAAGCATTATGGTGAATACCTGCAATTTCACTTAACTGCATCAATCCTGTACAAGTATGAATAACAGCGCCTCCTAAAGATTTATTATAGGCTGTTGACCCTACTGGGGTTGATACACATAGACCATTTCCTCTAAAAGTTTCAAAATATTCATCATTAATATAAACATCCATAACCTGAGAACGACGATTATTTTCAATTCTCACTTCATTTAAAGCAAAATATGTTCCTTCCAAACAGGATACTTCCAACAAATGACGTTCATAAATACGATGCTGTCCATTTTTAATATCCAAAACAAGCTGTAGATATTCATCACGCTGATAATCAGTTAAAAATCCCAGCGTTCCTGTATGAATTCCAATGAAAGCAACACGATCAATCGCATCTATATATTTATGCACACTATAAAGCATTGTTCCATCGCCACCTACGCTAATCACGATATCTGGTTCTTTTTCATTATATGTCAAAAACGTATTTAACTGTTCTTTTAATTTTTCACTGAGTGTGATAGATTCCTGATCTTGTTTACATACAATTGCATATGTTTTCATAACTTCACCACCTATGATTTATATTATATAAAAATTGCAATAGAATGCAATACAAGATAAAATAAGGTGAGGTGATTTCAATGCAACAATTAGAAATAGAATATAAAATTCTTTTAACTCAAGATATCTTCCATCAAATTCTTCATGATTATCAAAACAAGATAACAAAAGATTATATCCAAATCAACGATTATTTAACTCACCCTATTTTATCTCAAAAAAAATATATGTTACGTATTCGTACCAAAAACAATCAGTACGAACTCACTTTAAAAAGACCTTATCAAAATCATCGTTTAGAAACCAATCTGTCTTTAACAGAAACAGAAAAAAATTTATTTTTGCAATATCGTTTAAAAAACGAAATCACGGATATTTTAGAAAATGATGGCATTAAGATCAATGAATTACAACATCCCTTTTCATTAACAACCCATCGCTATGATATTCAATTACCTGAAGGTGTTTTATCTTTAGATGAAAATACTTATCTGGATCAACATGATTATGAACTAGAATTTGAAGTCAATGATGAAACCCAAGGATTCTCACAATTTTTAAAAATCATTGAGCCTTATCATTTACACTATCAACACAATTGTCCAAGTAAAGTTGCACGTGCTTTTGAAGCATATAAAAACAGTCATAAGTGACTGTTTTTATAATTGCTGAAGTATGTTTTCAACTAATTTTTGACTGACGATTTCATAATCTTTTTCATGAGGAGCAGGTGCATAAGCAAAAGAAACATCTTTTGCTATCGTTGAAGCATCTTCAACCCAATCTTTACAGGAACTATGTACTTGTTGCACTTTTGTTTTCTGTAAGATTTCTAAAACATTTGAAGCATTCACACCACTACCAACTAAGATTTCTATATCTTGTCCATAACGCTGTTGAAGCTTTTCTAAAAGTTCAAGAGCATCTATCGCTTTTGCTTTTAAACCACTTGTTAAAAGACGATCAACACCTAATTGAATTAATATTTCAATAGCCTGAAAAGGATCATCCACACAGTCAAAAGCACGATGAAAAACAGCTTCCTTATGATAGGCATGGATAAGCTCAACAAATTCTTGAGTACGTTTTTCATCAATATGTCCTGATGCATCTAAAAATCCAAATGCCAAGCCATCTGCTCCATTTTCTAACATGATCTTTGCATCCTGTTTCATCACTTCATATTCTTCTTCATCATAACAAAAACCAGCACCCCTAGGGCGAATCATTGTTATGACTTTTAAATTTGTATTTTGCTTTGTCATTTTCAGTGTGGCCAATGAAGGTGTCAGACCACCTAATGATAAAGCACTATTCAATTCAATGCGTGTTGCTCCAGCCTTCCATGCCGCTAAAGCATCACTATAACTCCCACAACAAATTTCTACTATTGGTTTCATACAATCTCCTCTACTTTTCTTTCAATGGGGCCATGCGTGTTTGCATATATTCATCAAGCCATTGTTGACTGGCAGGTTGATAGGTACAATGATTTCCTTTTCTTTGCACCAGATAAACAGTTGGTTTTAAATGTGGTAAACAAACGACAAAAGAAAATGCTTCAATATTAGTAGCCACACCAAACTCGCCATCCTTATTCATTGCCACAACAGATAAATCCCCTGCATGCCCTCGTCTTTTGATTAATTTTTGTTCAAGTTCAAAAACAGCTTTTTCACAAGCTTTTTGTGGATGCATTCCCTGTGCCATGAGTCTGACGATTTCATAAGAAATACATCCTTTCATTAAATCTTCACCTAAACCTGTCGCTGAAGCTCCTCCGATTTGTGAATCTACATAAAAACCTGAACCTATAATAGGTGAATCACCAACTCGCCCTTTTTTCTTCATAAACAATCCACTCGTTGATGTCGCTGCTGTCATCTTACCAGAATCATCTAAACACACCATCCCAACTGTATCATGACCAGCATATGGCTGGAGTTTTGATTGCTCTTCTTTGATGCGATTTTTATAATGAATCTTAGCACGATCCGTAAGCATATTCTTTCTTTCAAAACCTTCCTGACTGGCAAAACTTTCAGCCCCTTGACCAACCAGCATGCAATTGACTGTTTCATGCGATAAACGTCTGGCAATTGATATAGGATTTGCAAAATCTTGAAGAGAAGCCACTGCTCCAACACTTAAAGTATCTCCATTCATGTATGCTGCATCTAATTCTACTTCCATGGCTTCATTAGGTAATCCACCATATCCCACTGACTTATAATAAGGAAAATCTTCCACTTCTTTAATAGCTGTTTCAATAGCGTCACCAGCATCACCTTGACTATCTAATATTTTTTCAGCTTTTTCAATCCCTTCCTTAGCCATACGCCAAGTTGCAATAATCCCCCACATGTTTATCTCCTTTCTTTCATATATCGTATTTCAAATTCTTGTTGACTTATAGGTTTATCATAATAATAACCCTGTCCATAATGACAACCAAGTGATTTTACAAAATCATGATATTCTTTTGTTTCTATTCCTTCAACAACTGTAGAAATAGATAAAATTTTTGTCAATTTAATAATTTCTTCCAAAATAATTTGAGCTTTCTTATTTTTTCCATCTAATATTTCTTGTAAAAATATTCTGTCTATCTTTAATTCATCAATATCGATCTTTCCTAAAATATTTAAAGATGAATAACCACTTCCAAAATCATCCATTGAAACTTTAAATCCTATTTGATGTAGCTGTTCTATCTTTTCATTGACTTCATCTACATTATTAATGACCAAATCTTCTAATATTTCTAAAGTCAGCAAATGAGCTGGCACTTGATACTTTTGAACAATCGCATTTAATCGTTCGACATAATCAGATTCATAAAACAATAATTTAGATTGATTGACAGAAATACCGATAGGCTCTATGCCTTGATCCATCCATTTTCTAATTTGTAGACACGCCTGTTCAAACATATACATATCTAATTTCATACAAAAGCCACTTTTTTCAAAAATAGGAATAAATTGATTAGGATACAATTGCTGGTTATCTTGTGTGATCCAACGAACTAAAGCTTCACTACTTTGTAATTGACCAGTTTCCATATCAACTTTTGGCTGCAAATATAATTGAAATTCTCCATCTTTTAAAGCCTGTTCCATATGACTTTCAATATAATTATCCATTATTTCCTGTTTATGTAATTCAATATCATAAAACCAAATATTAGAAAGTATCGTTTCCTTTGATTTTGCTAAAGCAAACATAACTCTGACCATTAAATCTTCAAAACAATTATCCACAATCAGCTCTTCACTTGATATCGCCACACCACAATGAATCTTCAAATGATAATTTGTATGTAATAAATCCATATATTCAATAATCTCTTCCATCATTTGATTAAGGCGTGTCAATAAAACAGATTCCTCTGTTTCACATAGAAAAACATAAAATTGATCTGCTGTATCTCGGCAAAAAAATTCTCCATCATGTAGATGGTTTTCAATCACTTTTTTTTCATGACATAACAACTGATCTCCCAAATCATGACCAAAAATTTCATTAAAAAACTTAAATTGATGAATATTTAAAACAGCCACACTACAACATTTATTATCTATAAAGTATCGTTCACCCAAAGTCATAAAATAAGAAAAATTATACGTTCCTGTTAAATGATCAAAATAAGCAACTTTCTGTAACTCACGATTGTTTTTTAAAATAATATGATATCCATAAATCAATAATCCTATAACTAACAATATGATACTTAAAAATATCAAACCTACCATTCTCATATTCCTATCAGCAAACAAGTGAGAATCTTCCAACATATTAACACATAAAAGGTTCCAATCTTTTAATCCAATGGGTTTTAATAGAGCATGATATTGTGCATTTTCATATTCAAATGAAAATGTTATATCTTGATGATCTTTTAAATGTTCTTTCATTTGCTGATAATCTTGTTTTTGCAAAAAAGGTTGTTGAAATATTGAAGTCTGATGAAAAATATCATATTGAGAGTTGACTAAAACTTGACCAGATTCATCAACAAGATAAGCATACGTATCTCCACCTAAAATACCACTTCCTTGCCCAGCATCCATCAGCAATTCTACTGTTTGTGTGGCGATTAAAGCTCCCACAATCTGTTTGTTTTGATAAACTGGGATTCCATAAGCATAAATCATTTCATGAGTTAATTGACTTTGAAAAATATCAGATACAGTACGTTGATTAGCCAAAGTATCATAAACAACACTTTGAATTTCTTCTTGAAAATCTGTCAAAGGCTTATTGACCAATACCTCTTGATTTAAATTGGCAACAACTCCCCTTTCATCCAAATCAAAATACATCATCGTTATAAAATCATTTTGTTCATTAGTTTCTTCTAAAACCTGTGGAAATTCTTGATTGTTTGTTATATTTTCCATCTGTAAAACACTAGCAAAAGAATCTAAAAATTGAAAATCATTATCTATTTGTTTTTGTATTATATGAATGTATTTATCAACAGTATTATCAACCTGGTCAATCATATTATTTCTGACAATATGATTTAAATAAATACGCAAAAAAATACTCATAGTCAAAAGCAGCACTACAATAACAGAAGAAATTATGATCATCTTTTTCATTTTTTTCTCAAGTTCCCCTTTTATCATCATTTTTTCCTCCATTGTTTCTCATTTCTCTATGATATTATATCACTTTCTTCACAACTATAAAACATTCTCTCACAAAATAAAAATCGCCTCTATCTCAGTATAGAAACGACTCATTATCTTTTATTCACAACCATCATCACATTTGTGATCCTGATAATATTGTTCCTTAATATCAGTAAATTGTGGACAGAAATCACTATTATTACATTCTTGTAAACGACGCAATTCACGAGGAATAAAAGCACGAATTTCTTCAGCATTATAACCGACCTGAAAACGTCTTTCATCAATAATAATAGGTCTTTTTAAAATAGATGGATTTTCCTGAATAAAATGAATTAATTCATTAATAGACATATCATCTAAATCTATTTTATTTTCTTTAATAATCTTTGACCTTTTAGAAATAATATCATCTGTTCCATTTTCACTTCTTTCTAAAAGTTCTTTTAACTCAGTTTCACGTAATAATGTAGAAAAAATATTTTTTTCAACATAAGGAATCTGATGTTCTTTCAGCCATGCTTTGACTTTTCTACATGAAGCACAACTTGGTGCTGTATAAATTCTAATCATTACATCATCTCCTCTTGTTTACTCATTATACATCATTTTCAACAATTATGAAATTATTTTTTATGATTCTATTGATTTTACATCTTTGTCGTTCTATAATGACTTTACAGCAATGAAAGAATGGAGTAGTTATCTATTCATGTTAAGAAAGCTTGTGGGTGATGCAAACAAGCCATGAACGATAATGAATTGGGATTCTGGAGCTAAAAATGGCATGAGTCATTTTTCGTGAGTCGCGTTAAGACAAGAGTGCATATCAATGATATGAATAAAGGTGGTACCGCGTATTTATACGTCCTTTTTTAAGGACGTTTTTTTATTTTAAAGGAGGTCGTTATGATGAAAAGAATGTTAAGTGGAATCAAACCAACTGGTCGTGTGACTTTAGGTAATTATATTGGAGCTATCAAACCTTTTGTTTCTTATCAGGATGAATATGAAATGTTTATTTTTATTGCTAATCTTCATTCTATGACTATTTATCAAAAGCCTGCTGATTTACGTAAAAACACAAAAGATTTAATTGCATTGTATATTGCTGCTGGATTAGATCCTGAAAAAGTGACTTTATTTTTACAGTCAGATGTTTTAGAACATGCTCAACTTGGTTGGTATTTAGGATGTATGGTGTCTATGGGAGAACTTTCACGTATGACACAATACAAAGATAAGAAAGCCAAAAATGAAGTCATTGGTGCTGGTATATTTAATTATCCTTCATTAATGAATGCTGATATTTTAATGTATGATCCTGATTTTGTACCGGTTGGTGAAGATCAGAAACAACACGTAGAATTATGTCGTGATATTGCTGAAAGATTTAATTCACGTTATAGCGAAACTTTCAAAATTCCAGAACCATTAGTGACTAAAGTAGGTGGACGTATAATGGATTTACAAAATCCTACAAAGAAGATGTCCAAATCTGATGAACTAGGAAAAGGAACCATTTATATCTTAGACGATATCAATATTTCTAAAAAGAAAATCAAATCTGCCGTGACAGATAGCGATGGTCATATTCATTATGATCCTGAAAATAAACCAGGTATTTCTAACTTATTGGAAATTTATTCAATATTAGCAAATCGTCCTATTGAAGATCTTGAAAAACAATATGATGGTAAAGGATATGGAGAATTTAAAAATGATTTAGCTGAAGTTTTAGGAGAAGAACTTGAGAAGATACAAAATCGTTATCATGAAATTATGAGTGGTTCTTATTTAGATGATATTTTAGAAGAAGGTGCCAAGAAAGCACGCATCATTGCAAGAAAAAAACTAGCCAAAGTGGAAAGAAAAATTGGAATTACAATTAAAAAGAAATAAAACAGAAAGCAAACTTCTTATGGATATGAAGTTTGCTTTTTAACCTTTTTGAACCAATTCTTTATACAATAATTCATGCAAGGATGTATATCCTTTTTCAATCTTATGTTTTAAAGCCAAATATTTTTCACTGGGATTTTCTCCCTCAATATGAAATTGTTGGCATATTTCTAAAAAGACATCATAACGGACCACAAAAATCTCATCAATAACTTCTTCTAGACACATTTTCTTTAAACGCTCATTTCTTGTCAAACCAAATTCTTTATCATAAGCTTCATCTTTGATCTGATATTGAAAAAAAGTTATCGGTTCTTGTTTTAATATGTCATTAATCTGTTGTCTTTGTTGCCATGAAAAAGTTCCTCTACGTACAATTGTATGATTTTTAATATCCACAACAAAGCAATAATGACCATCACCAACAATAAAAATACCATCTGTTCCACTGAATTGATAAAATTTCGCATATAAAAAATCATGTAACTGTTTTGTTGAAACATGATAAAGAGGCGCATTTTCTATTTCTTCATAAGAATCATCATCCTGCCACTCATATGGTTCTAATAATTCTTCATCATCATAAACAAAATTCACTAACAAAATATTCAACCCCCCTGTAATGTATCATATGTTTATTATACCTAAAAAGACCATTCTATAATCATCATAAAAAGAAAAAGACTCACTGTTGCAGTAAGTCTAAAATGGGTATGTCAATATATGTTGTTTCATTTATTTGTCACGCTTTATTGCTTTGGCATGATTTCTCCAACCATGAAATCAATCGTTAATGTTGTATGATTCAATGAATATTTTATTTTACGTAAAACTCTATTCATAACACTTTTGGCATCGTCATTATGACATGCAGGCAAAAGAACAACAAACTGATTCACATTTAACCTGGATACAACATCACCAATACGAAGTCCACTGAGTAAAGCATCCTGTACTTTCGTCATCATTCTTTCAATGGCTTTTTGGGAATGTTGATCCTCAATCTGTGAATGATCAAGAATTGTGATTAAACATAACTGAGAACAAATTCCCAATCTTCCCATCATTCTTGATTGCATAGTATATATTTCTCTAAATGTTCCATATTCACAAAGAAAAGCACCATAAGCTTCATCACGTGAAAGTTCCTGTTGAATTTCCATAATATCTAAATCTTCATCATGACTTTCTTTTTTAATCATCTCATATAATTTCAGCATTGATTCAGATGGCTTAACACCCAAAGTCTGATACAATAAATCAGTTGTTGCTTTATATATCTCTTTTGCTTTTTTATACTGCTGTTGAAAATATAAAGAACGAATCCAGATTTCATAAATAGACTCTTCTAAATTATCAATCTCAATAGCACATTTAGCTATTGTTTCCATCTTCTCATAATCCTGTTTATCTTCCAACAGTTTTGCATATTCAACAACCTTATCCATATAAAGTGAATGGTAATAAACACGTTTAGATAAAGTATTATGATCTTCTTTAATTTCTACCAAATACTTCCCTGTATATTCATTAAGAAACTTTTCAAAATATTCTGGTTTTGAAGAATCTCTTAAATATTTTTTATACTTTTCAAATTCAACTGTATCTATTCTTAAATGATATGCCGAATTAATCGCATACGATCCTTTTCCAGTTATAATAAAGTCTGTAAATCCAAACTCTTTTTTTAATAAGGCTCTTAATCTATATATTAAATTTTTTAATGCTCCTATAGGATTATCAATATCATCTAAATACCATAACATTTCAATCAGTTCATTAGAAGGCACTGTTCGCTGATAATGAGATAGGAGATAAGCAAATAATTTCACAAGTTTTTCAGATTTCATCGTGTCACTATCAATTGTGCAATTATGATATGAAAACGAAAATTTACGAAACATTGTTATATTAACATAATCGTTCATCGACATATAACCACGCTCCCTATATAATCTGTGTTTTCATTTTTATTTTAATAGTTTTCTTTAAATTTGACAAGAATTTTAGAATATAATAACACAATTCAAACAAGCGCTTACATTTTTGACAAAGTTGATGTCTTTTTTTGTTATTTTTTCTATGAAATGTTCTAAAAAATAATCACTTTTACATATAATCAAAGATGAATGAATATGTATTTTTATACAGAAAAAAGCCAACTCAATGAGTTGACTTTGCTTCACATGAAATTAAGCTTTACCAATGCATCCGAATAATTCCATTTTTTCTTTAACACAAGTTTTAATAGCTTCAGCACCTGGAGCTAATAATTTACGAGGATCGAATCCTTTACCTTCTAAATCTTTACCAGCTTCAATATATTTACGAGTAGCTTCTTGGAAATATAATTGACATTCAGTATTAACGTTGATTTTAGAAACTCCTAATGTGATAGCTTTTTTAATCATATCAGCAGGAATTCCTGTACCACCATGTAATACTAATGGTAAAGTTCCTGTTTCTTGTTGAATAGCATCTAATGCATCAAAATCTAAACCTTCCCAGTTAGCAGGATATTTACCATGAATATTTCCAATACCTGCTGCTAAGAAATCTACACCTAAATCAGCAATCATTTTACATTCTTTAGGGTCAGCAACTTCACCTTTACCGACAACTCCGTCTTCTTCTCCACCAATTGAACCAACTTCTGCTTCAACTGATACACCTTTTGAATGACATAAAGCTACGATTTCTTTTGTTTTTTCAATGTTTTCTTCGATTCCATAATGAGAACCATCAAACATAATTGAAGAGAAACCAGCTTCTAATGCAGCTTTAGCTCCTTCATAACTACCATGATCTAAGTGTAAAGCAACTGGTACAGTAATATTTAAAGATTCAACCATTGCTTTCACCATTGCAGAAACTGTTTTATATCCAGTCATGTATTTAGCAGCTCCTTCAGAAACTCCTAAAATAACTGGTGCTTTTAATTCTTCCGCAGTTAATAAAATTGATTTAGTCCATTCTAAGTTGTTGATATTAAATTGACCAACAGCATAGTGACCTGCTTTTGCTTTATCAAGCATTTCTTTAGCTGAAACTAATCCCATAATTCAAATCTCCTTTACATTTTCTTTACACATATATCATACACTGATTTTATGAAAATTTCCATAAATATTCTCTTTTTTATCATTCTTTTATTGCTTTTTCTAATTGTTCTAAAGCTTGTTTTAATGTTGAACGTGGACAAGCGACATTAAATCTTTCAAATCCTTCTCCACCTGTTCCAAAGATATAACCTTCATCCAGCCATAAATGTGCTTTTTCCAACATAAATGTTTCTAATTCATCTTTATTCATACCTAAGCTTCGCATATCTACCCAAACAAGATACAATCCCTGTGGATCAATCACCTTAATTTCTGGTAGTCTTTCAGCAAAGAATTCTTTCATATAAGCTATATTTCCAGATAAATAATCTACCAATTCATCAACCCACTGAGCTCCATATGTATAAGCTGCTTCACAGGCTTCTAATCCAAAAATATTAGGATCACTCATACCTGAAGCATTTTTTTCTTTTTGAAATTTTTCACGTAGATCTTCATTTTTAATAATAATATTAGATGTCTGTAGAGCCGCTAAGTTAAATGTTTTAGATGGTGCTGTACAAATAATACTGAATTCAGCAAATGATGGATCTACATTATAGAAAGGAACATGTTCATTTCCCTCATAAATAAAGTCCATATGAATTTCATCACTAATCACATAAACATGATGTTTTTGACAAATTTTACCTATCTGATACAATTCATCACGTGTCCAGACTTTACCAATGGGATTATGTGGATTACATAAGATAAACATCTTGACATCATGATCAACGATCTGTTTTTCAAACACTTCAAAATCACATTCATAATGATCATCCTGAAATACAAGTGGGCATTCTACAACCATTCTTTCATTTAAATTGATAGATGCATCAAAAGGATAATAAACAGGTTTCATAACCATAATGGCATCACCTTTTTGTGTATAGGCTCTTACCGCTAATTTTAAAGCACCTACAACACCTGAAGTTGTGACAATCCATTCTTTTTGAATATCAAAATGATGGCGTGTCTTCATCCAGTTAACGACAGACTGATAATAACTTTCAGTTGGTGTAGCATATCCAAAAACGCCATGACTGGCACGCTTAACCAAAGCTTCTTTGACTTCTGGAAGAGTTTCAAAGTCCATATCTGCTACCCACATTGGAATCATATGTGAATCTTGCATTTTTTCACCATCATATTTCACACTGTTTGTTCCTTTTCTTTCAATCACTTTATCAAAATCATACATCTTCTCTTAATACCTCTTTTCCTTCAAATTCTGCTTTTGAAAAATGAAATAATGCTATTCCTAATGCCATTGACAAATTTAATGAATCAATTTCCTCATGATGAGGAATAAAAACACTTTGACCATAATTTAAATATGTATCATCCAAACCATGACTTTCATTACCAAAAACCAAACTATGATATTGATGAGAATGAACCTGATGAATATTTTTAGCCCCTTTCAACATAAAAGGATAGAACTCATGATCAGAAAATGCATGATAATATTCTTCAAATGAGTCATAGTAAGCAACATTCAAATGAAAGATGGCTCCCATTGATGCTCTAATGACTTTAGGATCAAAAATATCAACAGCTGGTTTAATAATAGCTAAGTTTTTATATCCAAATCCTAACATTGTACGCATAATTGTTCCCATATTTCCCATATCCATGGGATGTTCCAAAACAACATGATGAGCCTGTTGTAAGGGGGATGTATAGATTTTAAAAACGCCAATCGCATAACAATTATTTTTAGGACTTAATTTTTCAATCGTACGATCATGTACATCAATCGGAATATGATATTGTTGGCATAACTCTTGAATCATAGGATATCCCCTATTTTGATGAATGGATGAATGAACAACCACTCTGACGACATCCTGTGGTCTATGTTTTAACAGTTCAATCGTTGGAAAAACACCTAAAGTATAAGACTGATCATTTCCTTTTTTATATAATTTCATATTCTCCTTCTTTTTCCTTCCTGATGATTTGTGCCTGCTGATAATAAGACAAAGCAAAGCGATGATTCTTTTCTACATAACGTCCAAGTTCATATAATTGGCTTAACAATAAGCAAGCATCATAACTATTTAATCGTGCTGACTGATGTAAATAATCTAATGCTTTCTTTTGATTTTTATCCACAACAATACCATCAAAGTAAATCATAGCCAGTTCATAGGCACAATCTTCCTGCAGCAGATAATATCCATATATAAAATAATGCATGGCTTCTTTCAAATCCAAATCCACACCTATACCTAACTTCAATAACAGTCCAACCTTATACATACATTCTTTTTGAAAATGCTTTGCTCCTAATAAATAAGATTGAAAAGCTTCAGAATATTCTCTCTGTTTTTCTAATAAAATTCCTTTATAAAGATATGCTTCTTTTTGTTGACTTTGTGATAAATACTGGATTGCTTTTTGATCATCTTGAGTCACATAGCGTCCATACATATAAAACAGCCCCAACCTTAAAGCTGATAAGCTGTCAACATTTTGTTTGTAGTAATTGAATGCCTGTGCAATATCCTGTTCAACACCATATCCATGTTCATACATATAACCGATATAATAACAACATTCATGATATCCACGCTGATATAAATAAGAAAAGATTTCAAAAGCTTTCTCATAATCCTGTTTGATTCCAAAACCTAAAAAATAAGTTCTTGCCAGAACATAGAGATGTGAATCATTATTTTGTTGATAAGCTGTTTTTAAAAATTCTTCAACATCAGGTATTTCAAAATAATAACCTATTTCATCAATCACTTGAGAAAATACACTCACCATAAATAAAGCTTCTTCCTCACTTAATGAAGCAAATTCACATAAATAGCGAACATATCGAGAGATTTCAAAATCCTCATCAAATATAATAGCTTCAAAAACACCCAATTTCATTCCTAAAACAACCAAATAACATTCATCCATCATATCTGGTGCTTCATCATTTAAAACTTCCTCAAAACGTTCAATCTGAAACCTTAATCCATCTCCATAGCGATTAAAGACATCTATAACCTTTTCAATAATCTGAATATTCATTTATTCACTTTGATTAATCTGATGAATTGATTGTAATTCTTTTTTCGCATTGTCTCGTAGTGCTTCAAAATGTGCTTTATCAAAATGAGCACCCTGATCAATAAAATCAATCAATTCATTATATTTTTCTACAATCACTTCATATAAAGATTCTTTAATCACATAATCCAATTCATTATGAGCCTGTTGTGTGATTTGATTAATAGACTTATATTGTTCTTTAAACATGGCATCATAATCAATGACCGTTTTTTTCTTTTTAAATAATCCCATAAACTTCTCCTTTCATCACTCTTAACATTATTCTACTTGATTTCTTAAAAAAATAAAGCCCTTTTTTGATTTTCATCATTTTGATAAAAAAGTTCAACTTTTTTTCATTATCCATATAAATCATGAACTTTATTTTCAAAATTCTATAAATAATTTCCCTTTTTTAGATTTTATGAGATAATTTCATTGAGGTGAAAATATGGATGATTTATTACAATTAGAAAAGGACTTATCTTTTCAGTCTTTCGATCATGAAGATGCCTATATTTTAGGACAGATGCTTGTTGAAAAAGTCAAACAAGATCATCTCAAAAACATTCGTATCCGTATTGTTTTGCATCATGATATTGTTTTTCAATACCTGATGAATGGAAAAACAGGTGATGAATGGCTGAATCGTAAACAAAAAACAGTTGAAACATTTGGTCATTCCTCATATTATATCTGGACACAGAATGAACAAACGCATCAATATGATCATTATCTCCAAGATTCCCAGTTTGCGATATGTGGTGGTGGTTTTCCATTAATGGTCCAAAATCAAAGAATAGGATGTTGTATTGTTTCAGGATTAGAACATGATCAAGATCATCAAATCATCGTCCATTGTCTACAAAAATTAAAAAGAAAGAAGGAGCAATCATGAAATTAGGAATTTTAGGAACCGGAATGATTGTCAAAGATTTAATGACAACTTACTCAAAGTTCGATATTGAAAAAACATATTTACTGGCAACGACACAAACTCAACAAGAAGCTGAAGAATTATGTCAAAAGTATCACTTAGATCAAATCTTTTATGACTATGATCAATTATTAGACAGTGATATTGATACAGTCTATATAGCATTACCTAATCATTTGCATTATAGTTTTGCGAAAAAAGCGATATTAAAAGGAAAGCATGTGATTATCGAAAAACCAATTTGTGCCAATGCGCATGAATTACAAGATTTAATTGATTTAAGTCATGAACATCATGTCATCACTTTAGAAGCTATGAATATTCATTATTTACCAGCCTATCAATCTTTAAAAACACATTTATCCAAATTAGGACAAATCAAAATCTTAAACTTTAATTATAGTCAATATTCATCACGTTATGACGCTTTTAAAGAAGGTCGTATTTTACCTGCTTTTGATTATCATAAAGCCGGTGGTGCTTTAATGGATTTAAATGTTTATAACTTACATGCTATTATAGGGTTAATGGGACAGCCTGAAAATCAGCATTACTTTGCTAATATTGAAAAAGGTATTGATACAAGTGGTATTATGGTTTTAGAGTATCCTCATTTAAAAGCGATTTCTATTGGAGCTAAAGACTGTAAAGCGCCTATTACTTCAACTCTTCAGGGAGATCAGGGCGTTATTGTGATTGATAAACCTATGAATCAGATCACTGAATATACATTCATTGATAATAAAGGACATCAGACAAAATATGAATTCCCTCAAGATCAGCATCGTTTATATTATGAATTTGAAGAATTTATCAGAATCATTAATGAAAAAGATTTTGAAAAAGCACAAGCCATGATAGAATTAAGTTTACAGGTTGCTCAAGTTATGGAAAAAGGTAGACAACAGGAAGGAGTTATTTTTGACAATGATCAACAATAAATTAGTATTAGGTTATATTGGAAATGGGAAAAGTGCCAATCGTTACCATATTCCATTTGTTTTACAAAGACAAAACAAATTTATGATTAAAAAGATTTTTGATATTCACGTTCGTCATGATATATGGAAGGCCATTGATGGTGTAGAATATTGTGAAGATGTCAATGCATTACTACAAGATCCTGATATTGATATGATTGTTGTGTGTACAACACATCATTTTCATTACAATTATGCCAAAATGGTACTAGAAGCAGGTAAACACTGTTTAGTAGAAAAACCATTTATGGAAAATTCAAAACAGGCAAAAGAAATCTTTGATTTAGCGAATCAAAAAGGATTATATTGTTCTGCATATCAAAATAGACGTTATGACAGTGATTTTTTAACTGTTCAAAAAGTCATTGAAAGTGGAAAATTAGGTGATTTATTAGAATTAGAAATGCATTTTGATTATTATCGTCCTGAAGTTCCAGAAAATGTTGATCACTTTGATCCAGCCCATTCTTACTTATATGGTCATGGATGTCATACTTTAGATCAAGTGATTTCTTATTTTGGTCGACCTGATCATGTTCATTATGATGTCAGACAATTGCTTGGTGAAGGAAGAATGAATGATTATTTTGATTTGGACCTTTATTATGGGACTTTAAAAGTTTCTGTCAAATCAAGTTATTTTAGAATCAAAGAAAGACCAAGTTTCATTGTTTATGGAAAAAAAGGAATGTTTGTCAAGCAAACAAAAGATCGTCAGGAAGAACATCTGAAATTATTCTATATGCCTGATCATGAAGATTTTGGAAAGGATACTCCTGCACATTATGGTGTATTAACATATGTAGATGATCAAGGTCAATATCACGAAGAAAAAGTTCCTAGTGTTGATGGTGATTATGCGAGAGTTTATGATGGTATCTATGATTGTATAGTCAATGGAAAACCGCAAATTATTACACATGAACAAACCCTTTTACAAATGGAAATGTTAGAAAAAGGAGTTCAAAATTTAAAATAAAAGAGATTTCCTATTGTGAAATCTCTTTTTATGATTGTCTATTGTCTATAGACTTTTTTTGCTTTTTATACAACAAGGAATAAAGAATACTCAAAACATATTGAAAAGATATCTGCGAATAAAATGTAGCTATTTTTTCATTTTTTTCTTTATGAGGAATCAATATATGATAGTGACTGTATTTAAATAGAATATCATCATGATTAGAGGTGATTGTGATGATAGGCACATGATTATATAATAATATTCTGAGCGATTCACGATAAACATCCTGCTTAGAATAAGTGATAAATAAGGCCACATCTTGAGGTGTAGCAGCCTTAGAAAAAGAAACTTCTTCTTTATTTTCTGTTGCGATATAAAAGAATTTTCCTATTTTGATGAGTTTATTAGTAAAACCCATAGCAGTAATCTTGGAATCTCCAGTCGCATAAATAAAGACTCTTTGACTACGATCAAGTAAATCCACAATTTTTTCGAGTTCATCTATATCTAACTGACTATTAATCAAGTCAATACTTTCCTTATAAACACGCGCTAAGCTATTAATAATCTGCCAGGTCGGTTCATCACTTTGAAAAGGAAATGAAAAATCAATATCCTGCCTGACATATTTTAAAGACTCCATATAACGCATAAAGTCTATTTTAAAATCACGAAAGCCTTTATAGCCTAGTTTTCTACATAGTCTAATAATACTTGCGTTCGAAGAAAAAGTTACCTGTGCTAATTCTTTAATCGTCATGTTGATGACAGCCTGTGGATTTTCTTTGATGTAATGGACAATCTCTAATTCATTTTTTGTAAATAAAGTTTCATTGTCTAACAAATCAATGATATTCATAGCTTTCACTCCCTTTTTCCCATTATAACATGCCTCTTTTCTTTTTGATAAGTCCTTTCAAAATAATAAACATGTTTTATTCATTCGCATACATTCTTAAGACGCTTTGTATTTTCAAATATATATAAACATGATATAATGCACAAAAAAGGAGGAAGTTTATGCATCATCTTGCTTGTCCCAAATGCCATGAACCACTTATTCTCGATGGTAAAAGTTATCGTTGTCAAAATGGTCATTGTTATGATATTGCGAAACAAAAATATATCAATCTCTTATTAAATCCAGATAAAGCCACAAATAATCCTGGTGATAATAAAGAAAGTCTTCTATGTCGTCAACATCATTTAAATAAAGGCTATTATGATGGTATTTTAAATGAAGTTATGCACTGTCTAACAAAATATACATCTTCTCCACGTCAATTATTAGATTTAGGATGTGGTGAAGGCTACTATACATATCGTATCAAAGAACTATTAAATGACGATTCAACAATTTATGGCTTAGATATTTCTAAAATTGGTATTCAAATGGCTACAAAATATACCAAAGATATTTATTGGATTGTAGGTAATTCTAAAAACATTCCTATTGATGATCATTCTTTGGATGTTATAACAGCTTTATTTACGGTTGTTAATGCACAGGAAATAGAACGCTGTCTAAAGAAAAATGGCTATATCATTCATGTTACAGCTAATCCTTATCATCTTGTGGAATTCAAAGAACTGATTTATGATGAAATTAAAATCAAATCTGATCAACATATACGTTTACCTTTTTCAGTTGTTGAAAGTTATGATTATAAACAGACCATTCATTTACAGACAAAAGAAGATACACTCAATCTTTTACAAATGACACCCCATTATTATCATATTAAAAAAGAACGTCGTCATGTTTTAGATACTTTAGGTGAATTTGATGTGACTATTGATATTCGTATAACAGTTTATCAAGTCTCATGAAATATCAGATTCGTCACTCTTATTTAACACTCTTTATTGATTCACCTATATCCATCATTGATTTATTTCAACAGTTTCATTTATCTAAAAAAACAATTCATCTTATGAAACAAAATAAATCATACCTTGTCAACAATCGTTATGTTTCACCTTCAACAGTATTAGTCAAAGGTGATCAATTGACATTCAAAGCTTTTCAAGAAGATGATGGGATGTATCCACCCGTATATGAAGATTTAAATATTGTTTATGAAGATGAGTTTTTATTGATTGTGAATAAACCACCTTTTCTTCAAGTCTTTCCAGCTAAACCAGATGATACAAATTCTTTGGCGCACCGTGTCAGTGGCTATTATCATCAACAGGGTTATAATCTTCCCGTTCGTTTTATTCATCGTTTAGATTATGAAACAAGTGGATTAATGATTTTTGTGAAATGTGCATTTGTACAGCCTTTATTAGATTATCAATTGTCTATGAAAGACATTCATCGTCATTATTTGGCTATTGTTGAGGGGACTTTTCATGATCATCAATGGCATACCATTGATAAACCGATTGGTAAAGACCGTCACCATCAACAACGTATGATTGTGCATCCTCATGGTAAAAAGGCATGTACACATTATCGTTGTCTTTCCAGCAAGAATCATCTTTCTTTGATAGAATGTGTTTTAGATAGTGGCAGAAAACACCAGATTAGAGTCCATATGTCTGCTATTGGACATCCTATTTTATCAGATCATCTTTATGGTCACTCTTCTGCTCTGTTGAATCATCAGGCGTTGCACGCTTATCAAATAGAATGCATTCATCCTATTACCAAAGAAAAACTGACCTTGACTTGTCAACCCCCATCAGATATGTTGAAACTTATAAAAAAAATGGGTCCTCAATTTTGAGGATTCTTTTTCATACTGACCATTTTTATAACATTCTTTTCATTTATATCAAACAAGATATGAGCATCTATTTCACGACGTATACCACAATCAGAAAACACAATCCATTCTCCATCACGACTATGTTTATACCCTGTGATACAAACCCAATGCCAATTATCATCTTCAAGTTCTTTGGCCTGATGAGATAAAATCAGTAAGCTTACTGGATTACCTTCATCTATACTCTTTTCAACAAAGTTCATAGCCTGCCAATAACTTTTAGGCTGTTTCATGTAAACAGGTTTCAAGAACACCTGCTTTTCTTGCATCATCTGACAAAATGTTCTTGCAAATTTATATAAAAATGGATAACCCATTCTTCCTGGAGTAAAGCGTTGAAACATCTGATTCATAATTTCTAAAAATTCTGACTTTGACATTTGTGTGATAGATAAATAATATGTATAAAGATGACTTGCTAAAACACTGGCACAACCAGCCTTTTTGGCCCAATCATCTAAAAACCAGTCCTGGTTACCACCATAGCCAATACATTGACCGTTTTCATAAATATGAATCATATCCAATTCTTTTTTCATACTTGATCCTCCTTGACATTATTGTAACATACCCACAAAATATTGTATAATGATTCCAATGTCTTAAAGATGGGAGGGATTTTTTTGGCAACAAATTTCACTGAAATCATTAAAAATCAATCTGTACTTTCAAATAAACAAAAAATCAATATTATCATTCAATTAAGTATTCCTACGATTTTATCACAAATTTCTTCTATTTTGATGCAATATATTGATGCTGCGATGGTTGGACATCTCGGTCCTGATGCTTCAGCTTCAATTGGAATTGTATCAACCAGCAGTTGGCTTTTAAGTGGTCTATGTAGTGCTATGGCAACCAGTTTTGCGGTTCAGGTGGCACAACTCATTGGTGCAAGTCAATATGAAAAAGCACGTCGTACTTTCAAAACTGCGCTTATCACATCCCTCATTTTTTCTTGTATATTATTAATCATCGGTGTGCTTGTAAATCAAAGTTTATTAACATGGTTAGGTGCTGATCCAGCTATTTTTGATAATGCTTCTGCCTATTTTCTTGTTTTCACATTAAGTTTACCTATTTTACAATTAAATAGTTTATGCAGTTCCATGTTACAATGTAGTGGTAATATGAAAATACCGAGTTTACTCAATGCTTCCATGTGTGGATTAGATGTGATTTATAATCTTATTTTCATTCATTACTTTGGTGTTGTGGGAGCAGCCATTGGAACAGCGCTTGCCCAGTTAACAGTCTGTTTTATCAATCTCTGGTATACAACTTGTCATTCTTCTCTTTTAAAGTTTCAAAACCATGAAAAGTTCTATCTTGAAAAAGAAACATTGAAAAATGCTTTTCAGATTGGAACACCTTTAGCTTTTGAACATATAGCCATTTGTGGTGCCATGGTGATGTCTACAAAGATTATTGCCCCTTTAGGAACAATTGCAATTGCTGCTCATTCCTTTGCAATCACTGCTGAAAGCTTATGTTATATGCCTGGATATGGACTGGAAGCTGCCGCAACCACATTAGTTGGTCAATGCATGGGTGCTCAAAGAAAAGAACTTGCAAAGTCCTTTTCCAATTTAACTGTTGACTTTGGCGCTATCATCATGGGAATCATTGCAATTGTTATGTTTGTCATTTCACCATTTGTTTTTCAAATCTTAACTCCAGATGTGCAGACCCAACAGCTGGCTACAGAAGTTTTACGAATTGAACTTTTTGCCGAACCACTCTATGGTGTTTCCATTGTAGCTTCTGGTGCCTTGCGTGGAGCTGGAGATACACTTATACCAAGCTTACTCAATCTTTTGAGTATTTGGGGTGTTCGTTTATCTCTATCCGTTCTTTTTGTTCAAACTATGGGATTACATGGTGTCTGGCTGGCTATGTGTATTGAATTATGTGTCAGAGGTTTATTGCTTCTCTATCGTCAACAACGTGGTCAATGGCTGGAAAAATCACTATAAAAGACATCATAAATCATATTTTATTCTTTTTGTTTTGTAAAAAAGAAAAAGTTGCTATAAAGCAACTTATTTCCTATTTGTATTCTTACGGGAAAACGAATACGATTATAGATATTTGGGACATGCTTATCATATCATAAATTTTATAAAAATGTTTTCATATTATGAAAATTATCTATCATGAAAATAAATTTCTATTGTAAAATAAACCTCATCTTCCTGATTTCTTCCTTCAACAATATAACGATGACCATTTTCAGCCATAAAAAGTTTGACTTTTTCCAATGGTCTAATTTCTTTACGATATTGAATATTCAAATCACTGATAAAACACTGATGATGTTTATCAAAATCAATTAAATCCAATGCCCACTCAACATAGCGTGTATTGTTCATATGCTGATTAATATCAACATCACTATATAGAACTTTTCTTTCTGTCATATATTGGAATTCTATATCTTTTTGAATAGCTGGTGGTAATTCTAATAAATGCTCCAAAGGCGCTTCTGGAAAGGTAATCCCTATTTTTTGTGGTGAAACCATTCTTCTTTTTTGAATATCTAATAATGTCCAAACAGAAGAACATGTGCCAATCAGACGATTATCTTTTTTAATATAATAATATCTTGGAAAACTCACATATGTTCCTTTAGAAATCGTTGTTGATAATTCAATACAATCTTGATAATGAATAGGTTCATCTAAATGAAGATACTGTTTAGCCACAACCCATCCATATTTTGACATCATATCATAATTCCATACACCTAACTTCATAGCGCTCTCTGTTGCAATTTGAGCAAAACGATTTAAAAGATGATGAAAGAAATATTCTCCCATATCATCAACTTCATTAATTTCAATAACACGTGTTTCATAACTCTTTAAATCTTCCATATTTTCACTTCCCTAGTGTCTATTATAATAAAAATTCATAAAGATTTCACATATTTTCATTTTTTTCTAGGCGAAAAGCAAAATTATATGTATAATAGAGAAGTATGAAAGGAAGTTTAGTTTATGCAGGAAATTTTTTCATTAGTTCTATCGTTTGTTTTAATAATTATTTTTCTTTGGTTTACATATTCTATCGCTAACATTATTGTTACGTTTTTTCGTTGTCGTAAACAAGATCATTCTTTACAGCTTTGTTTAAATACTGGTGGTCTTATTTTTTATGTGATTTTAACTATCATTTATTTGATTGCTGTTATTGGTGGTATTATTGCTGTTGTATATGGAATCATCACTTCTCGTTCATCATTTTTCCATAATGGATTAAATGCAGCAGCACTATTAACAGTTGTTTATGCTTATTTTCTTTCAACAATTGTGTTAGTAGGTCGTAAAAACTTAATGGTAGGAAGAATGCTGATAGATTATCGTAAACTGAAAAAAGTGAATTTCACTTATAACAATAAAGTTACATTTGTTTATGCTCAAAAAGATTATAGTTTCCCAACACGTTTTGTTGATAAGACAAAATTAAGAAAAATGATTTCTCGATAAAATAAAAACACGAAGCTCGTGTTTTTATTTTTGTATTTCAAACTGACTATAATATAAATGATGATAAAAGCCATTCTTTTTCAATAACTCTTCATGTTTTCCCTGTTCAATAATTTGTCCATGATTCATAACAAGAATCTGATCAGCTTTTTGGATAGTTGATAAACGATGTGCAACAATAAAGGTTGTACGTCCTTCCATCATTAAATCAAACGCTTCTTGAATTTGCTTTTCAGTACGTGTATCAATTGAACTTGTCGCTTCATCTAAAATCAACATTGGTGGTTTAACTAACATAATACGCGCAATGCATAATAGCTGTTTTTGCCCTTGTGATAGATTTCCACCTTCTTCGCTAATCATTGTATCATAGCCATCTTTTAACTGAATAATAAATTTATGTGCATGAGCTTTTTGGGCTGCTTCTATAATTTCCTGATCAGTTGCCTCTTTTTTTCCATAAGCAATATTATCCCTAATACTCCCTTGAAATAACCAAGAATCTTGTAAAACCATTCCATATAGACTTCTGACATAATCACTGCTCATATCCTGAATATCAATGCCATCAATGCATATTTGACCATGTTGTGGCTGATAAAATTTCATTAATAAATTAATGAAAGTTGTTTTTCCACATCCTGTTGGTCCTACAATTGCAATAGTTTGCCCTGGTTTTGCTTCCACATTGAAATCTTCAATCAATGGTTCATCATCTCGATAAGAAAAACTGAGGTGTTGAATCTGGACATGTCCCTGAATATGCGAAAGTGTTTTCGTTGAACCCTGTTTAGGACTTGAATCTATATCTAATAAATGAAAAACTCTTGAAGCACAAGCCAATGCTGTTTGTAATTCGGTAAAGACATTAGAAATTTCATTAAAAGGTTTTGTATACTGATTGGCATAACTTAAAAAACTTGATAAAGCTCCAACACTCATAGAGCCACCAATCACATATAAAGATCCTGCAATACAGACACTGGCATAAACAATATTGTTGACAACTCTCGTGCTCGGATTGGCTAAAGCTCCTAAAAACTGTGATTTAACACCACTGACATAAACACGCTGATTGATTTCTTCAAAGCGCTCCTGATTTGTTTGTTCATAGCCATAAGCCTTGACAACTTTAACACCACCAATCATTTCTTCTACATAAGCACCAAGTTCTCCTCTTAAAGACAGCTGTTCTTGAAAATACTTATATGTCTTATTGGCAATAATTGTTGCTACAACCAATGATAAAGGTGTTAAAACAATCACAATCAATGCAACTGTTGTTTGAATATATAACATAAAACAAATCGTTCCAATAATAGTCGCAATCCCATTAAATAAATGTGTAAATCCCTGTAAAAGACCATCACCAATTAAATCTATATCATTAACCATACGACTTAACAGATCACCATGAGCATGACTATCAATATAACTTAAAGGCAATGTTTCATATTTTTCAAATAATTGATCACGTAAATCTTTTGTAATCGCATATGTCATACGATTAGATAATCTCACTACCAGCCAATCAAAAATTTCCGCAATCAGAACACTTCCCAATATCCAAATCATTTTTTGAAATAACAAATCAAACGCCACAAGTCCCTGTCCAATAATATGATCAACAGCCTGTCCAATAAAAACAGGTGTCAACAATGTAAAAACAATCTGTCCTGATGAACATAATAAAGCACAATATAAATATTTCATATACGGGCGACAAAATGATAATAAACGCTTCATTGTTTTGATATCCATTTATGCCACCTCCTTAGACATTTGTGATGTGACAATTTGTTGATATATTTCACAAGTTTTCATCAACTCATCATGTTTTCCCATTCCCACTAATTCTCCATGACTCAAAACAAGAATCTTATCAGCATGCATAATTGCACTGACACGTTGAGAAACAATAATTGTTGTTTGAGGAAGTGTGGCAATGGCTTTTCTTAAAGCAGCATCAGTCGCAAAATCCAATGCACTGGCACTATCATCTAATATAAGAAGTTCAGGATTTCTCACCAATGCTCTAGCAATCGTTAAACGTTGTTTTTGACCACCAGAAAGATTATGTCCACCTTGTGTAATATGACTATAAATGCCATCTTTCCACTCATCTACAAATGATGCCTGTGCCAAATGCAAGGCCTGTTTGACTTCATCATCGCTAGCATTTTCTTTAGCCAAACAGATATTTTCTTTAATCGTTCCTGTAAAGAGCGTAGCCTGTTGTGGAACCAAACCAATCATCTGTCTTAAAGAAAATAAAGAATAATCTTGAATAGGTCTGTTCTTGATATAAATTTGTCCTTGCGTCGCTTCATAGAAACGAGGAATCAGATGGATGAGAGTTGATTTTCCTGAACCAGTCCCGCCAATGATTCCAATTGTTTCTCCTTGATGAATAGAAAAAGATATATCATGCAATGCATGGCTCCCCTGATATGAAAAACTGACATGATCAAATGTCACCAATGGACCTTCTTGATTATCAATAAGACATTTTCCATCCTGAATAGCTGGTTGAATAGCTAAAACTTCCTGTACACGTTTATAACAAGCTGTTGCTTTATTATAAATGACTATCACATTAGCAAACGCAAACATTGATAATAGAATTTGATTCATGTAATTGATTAATGCTATCACTTCTCCCTGAGTTAAATATCCCGCATTGACCTGTAAACCACCTGCATACAAAATGACCAAAATAGCACAGTTGACAATCACACTGGTACTTGGATTTAAAAGTGCAGAAAGTTTTCCAACCTGTATTTGCATATCTTTTTGTCTTTGAGTTGCCTGTTGAAAACGTTCTTTTTCTTGTTTTTGTTTAGAAAAAGCGCGAATCACACGAATACCTGCTAAATTCTCACGGCAAATCAATGATACATGATCCAGTTGTTTTTGAATTTTTAAATAAAGAGGCAGGGATTTTGACATCACTCCATATATCGCTAAAGCGAGTATTGGTGCTGCACAAATAAAAATCAAAGCAATCGGTACTGAAATACGAAAAGCCATGACTAATGAACCTAAAATTAAAAATGGTGAACGTGATGCCAAACGAATCGTCATCGCAACTGCCAACTGTAATTGATTCGTGTCATTAGTGATACGTGTCATTAATGATGGAATTCCAATTTCATCTATATCTTCATAATCATAAGCATGAATCGCTTTAAACATATCATTTCTTAAATAAGTTCCAAATCCCTGAGATGTTTTTGAAGCAAAATACTGACACACCAAAGCACAAGCATATCCTAATAAAGCTAATGCCAATAATAAAAGGCCACGCTGTAAAATGTATTGTTGATCTTGATGTAAGATTCCATAATCAATAATATCTGCCACAACAATAGGTACAATCAATTCAAAAAAAGCTTCTATCAATTTAAAGAAGAAACCCATAACAGCTTCTTTACGATACGGTTTTAAATATTTCATCCACATGCTTTTATCATTCCTTTTCTTGATTTATTATAACGAAAATTGTATTATATGTATAATATATATAAAATATAATTGGTATACTTTTAGGATATGGTGATTCAATGGATATTAAACAGATGATTTATTTTAAAACAATTGTAGAAGAAGGAACAATTTCTAGAGCAGCGAAAACTTTACATATGGCACAACCCCCTTTATCTATGCAACTGAAACAATTAGAAGAAGAACTCGGTGTGACTTTAATAAAACGTGGACATCGAAAAATAGAATTGACTCAAGCTGGAAAAGTCCTTTATAAAAGAAGCTTGCAGATGATTTCTTTAAATGAGATGACATTTCATGAAATCCAGGATATGCAAAATGAAGTTTTAAGAATTGGGATCACATCTTCTAATTCCAATATTCTTCCAAGTTGTTTAGCTCAAAATCAAAATCTAGCCCATGTTTCTTTTCGCATCTATGAAGGAAGTACTTATGAAATCATAGACTTATTAATGACACATCATATTGATTTAGGTATTGTGCGTACCCCTTTTGATCAAAGCCAACTGCATTGTCAGGCGTTTTTAAAGGATCCTATGGTCGCCGTTGGTATTCCTGAACTTTTACATTCCAACATGACACATATGTCAGACTATCAAAATAAACCATTAATTATTCATCAGCGTTATTTATCACTTATTACTGATTATTGCCTGAATCTTCATTTTCATCCTTATATTAAAATTACATGTGATGATTCAAGGACATCTTTACAATGGGCTCAAGCTGGTTTGGGTATTGCGATTGTGCCTCAAAATATCCTTACTTTCTATCCAGACTCCAAACTGAACCATGTGATCCTTGAAGATGAAGTTTTAAAAACAGATTTAACATTAATCACACGTCCTCATGAAGTCTTAAATGCGTCTTTGCAGACACTTATTGAATTATTTGCGAATCAGCAGAAAGGATAATATTTATGCAGCTATCTCAATTCCCACAATTTGAAATTATGATTTTACATCTATTGAAACAACAAGATTTTTCTGGTGAACACATTTATCAGATTTTAAATAAACACTTTCAAATTATTGAAGGAGATATTCTTATTTCTCTTTTCTTTCTTCAAGATACACATCTTATTTCAAGCTATTCATTAGAAAACATTGTTTTCTATCATATTGAAGATCCTGGTCTTGTCAGATATACAACATTAAAAAGAGAATATCAAAATATTCATCAGTCTATGGAGGCATTATTACAAAATGAAAAAACAAAAATTCAATAATAAAAATACTAAAAAATATTATCATCAATTATATACAACATTTCCATTACACAATGTTCAAGAAAAAAAGTTTCTCACATTCTTCAAAACAAGATTACATGAATATGAGCGACAATATCCTGATTGTTCCTATCAGGACTATATATACCATTTTGGACTACCTGAAGATATTGTTATTGATTTTTATCATCACTACGATCATCATTATGCTATTACACATATGAAATCTCGTAAAATTCTTCAATATGCTTCTATCATTCTTGTTCCTTTAATAATGGCATGTATTATCTATGTCCTTTATACAACTTATCTTTATTATCAAAATTATATAGAAAGCTATCCTCTTTATCAGGAGGAAATTATCTATGACTATGGTGATATCCCCATGTATGAATAAATACTGGGATATTTTTTTATTTCATATCATTGGAACACAAAAAAAGCCATTGATTTGTCAATGACTTTCATTAAGAAACATGATCTCTTATTTGTTTATCTAAATCAATATTAGGTAATGTAAATCCTCTACCTTTAACACTATGTATTTCACTACCAATAATAAATGCAGTTGGATCAATTTCCATAACCAAATCATTAATAACAGGATATTCTCTGTTATTGACAACACATAATACTGCTTTTTGCTGATCATGGAAATATCCTGTTGTGACATTGACAAAAGTACAACCACGATCTATTTCTTTAAAGATAGCTTCAGCAATTTCTTCATGATGAGCAGAAATCACAAGTACCTGAAGATTTCTTTCTCCAAAGATTGTCACTTTATCTAATACAATAGCTGTAATAAAGACTGTGATAATTCCATATAAAATACCTTCAAAGCTCGTAAAGAATGATTGTCCCAGTAAAACAACAACATCAAATAAATAAACACAGACTCCAAGTGAAATATGAAGTTTTTTATTCATAATAATAGGTGGTATATCCATTCCTCCTGTACTATACCCTACTCTAAATACAATGCCACATCCCAGTCCAGTAAATAATCCAGCATAGATGGCTGATAATAACATATCTGAAGTTAAATGCTGAAGTTGTGGAATGGCTTCAAACATTGCTAAAAAGAATGGAAAAATCAAAGAACTTAGTATTGTTCCAGCAGCAAACTTCTTACCCAAAACAATAAATCCAAGCAATAACATCACCATATTAATGACAAATACAACAGTTGCATAATTGACTGGAATAAATTCACAAATAATCAAAGCAATCCCTGTTGCTCCTGCAACAATTAAGTTAGATGGAACAGCAAATACAGCGACACCAAAAGCCAGAATTAAATTGCCTAATAACACAAGCAATGTATCACGTACAAGATGTTTTGCCTGATGCATTAGTCATCCTCCTTTACCATTGATTTTAAATAGGCATAAATGCATTCATCCAAATCCCCATCTAAAATAGCTTTAGGATTATTAGATTCATAACCACTACGATTATCTTTGACCATAGAATATGGATGTAAAACATAAGAACGAATCTGACTTCCCCACTCGATAGCCTTTTGTTCCCCTTTAATTTCATTAAGCTCAGAAGCCTGTTTTTCTAACATGAGCTGATATAATTTAGATTTCAACATAATCATAGCCTGTTCACGGTTTTGAATCTGTGAACGCTGTGATTGACAAGTTACCACAATGTTTGTTGGTAAGTGCGTAATACGAATTGCTGAATCTGTTTTATTAATGTGCTGTCCTCCAGCTCCCGAAGCACGATAGGTATCAATACGGATATCATGAGGATCAATCTCAATTTCAATATCATTATCAAATTCTGGCATGACATCCACAGAAGCAAATGATGTATGACGACGTTTTGACGCATCAAATGGCGAAATACGCACCAGACGATGAACACCTTTTTCAGCTTTTAGATGTCCATAGGCATTATATCCCACAATACGCAAACTGACTGACTTCAATCCCGCTTCTTCTCCATCCAAGTAATCAAGGACTTCAATTTTCCAACCTTTTTTATCAGCATATCTTTGATACATACGCATCAACATGGATGCCCAATCCTGTGATTCTGTTCCTCCAGCACCTGGATGAATTTCCAATAACGCATTATGATGATCATATTCACCTGAAAATAAAAGCGTTTTTTCAAAATCATCCATTTCTTTTTCAAATGTTAAATAATCTTCATCCAAAACAGCTTTAAAGTCTTCATCATCACTCTCTTTGACATATTGATAAGTTTCTTCTAATTCATCTAAAGCTGTTATTAAATGATCATATGTATCAGCTTTCTTTTTCATTTCATTTAATTGATCATATATTTTTCTAGCATGGTCTTGATCATTCCAGAAGTTTTCATCCATTGTTTGAACTGTTAAACCTTCAATTTCTCTTTTTAAACCATCAATATCAATCGAAATAAAGAGTTCATTGAGTAAAGAACGGGCTTTTTCAAGCCCATTCTTCATTTCATATAATTCCATTAATCTGCTTTAAACTCCAATTCTATCTGAACAGCTGGAATTTGTTTTTCCTGTTCACTACCAGGTGCAATACCCATATGAACAATATTTCGTGTAATATCTTGAGAAATTGATTTTGTCATTTCTTCAAACATGTAGAAGGCTTCTTCAGTATATTCTTGAAGTGGATCTCTTTGGGCATAAGCACGCAAATAAATACCATTTCTTAATTTTTGCATAGCATCAATATGATTAATCCATGTATGATCAATAACCCCTAATAAAACTCTTCTTTCATAATCCAATTTCACTTCTGCTGGTAAATCTTTATTAAATCTATTTTGATATTGTAAATAAATCACTTCAGATAAACTTGTTGATAATTTCTTTGCATCATGTTGTACTGCTTCTTTATTTTTAGCTATTAACGTAGCTAATAACATATAGTTTTTAGAAATATAGTTTAATGCTCCATCAACATCCACATTATCTTTTTTACCATCATATTTTGTAAATTGACGTACTGTATGTTCTACAGCCTGATCAAACATACCTCTTACAATAGGTCCTAAATCTGTTTGTGACATAATATCATCACGTTCTTTGTACATAATTTCACGTTGTTGACGCATCACATCATCATATTGTAATAATTGTTTACGAATATCAAAGTTCTGACCTTCAACACGTTTTTGTGCATTTTCAATAGATTTTGTGACCATCTTACTTTCAATCGCTTCATCTTCTAAGAAAGATCCCATTCTATCTTTCATCTTTTCATTTGCGAATCTTTGCATCAATTCATCTTCAAATGATACAAAGAACAATGAACATCCAGGATCTCCCTGACGACCAGAACGACCTCTTAACTGATTATCAATACGTCTAGACTCATGTCTTTCACTTCCAATAACCATTAATCCTCCAATTTCAGGAACACCTTCACCAAGTTTAATGTCAGTCCCACGACCAGCCATGTTCGTTGCGATAGTTACAGCTCCCATAACTCCAGCTTTTTCAATAATCAAAGCTTCTTTCGCATGGTTTTTCGCATTTAAGACATTATGTTTAATACCACGTTTATTTAACATCTTACTTAATAATTCTGATGTTTCTACTGAAACTGTCCCTAATAAGATCGGTTGTCCATAACTATGTCTTTTTTCAACTTCGTCACAAATAGCTTTATATTTAGCAGCCTGTTTAGCGAAAACCAAATCTGGTTTATCATCTCTAATAACTGGTTTATTTGTTGGAATTTCTACAACACGCATATTGTAGATTGTTCTGAATTCTTCTTCTTCTGTTTTTGCAGTTCCTGTCATCCCCGCTAATTTATTGAATAAACGGAAGAAATTTTGATAAGTAATTGTCGCTAATGTCACTGTTTCCTCTTTAATCGGAACTCCTTCTTTAGCTTCAAGTGCCTGATGCAACCCATCACTATATGCACGACCTGGCATCACACGACCAGTAAACTGATCAATAATCATAATGCTGGCATTTCTGATATCATGGCTTCCATCTTCAGTTGCAATCATATATTCTACATTCAAACTCATTGTATAGTTAGCTTTTAATGCCTGATTGATATGATGCACCAAAGCTGTATGCTCAGGATCATATAAATTCTTAATCTTAAAAGCTTTTTCTGCTTTAGAAATACCTTCTGCAGTTAAAGCAACAGTTTTACTTTCAATATCAACTTCATAATCTTTATCTTCACGTAAAGATTTGACAAACTTATCAGCTTGAATATATAAAGCTGCGGTATTTTTCTTACCACCAGAAATAATCAATGGTGTTCTTGATTCATCAATTAAGATAGAGTCAACTTCATCAACCAATGCAAAATTTAATGGTCTAAGAACTTTATCTTCTAATCTTGTCACCATATTATCTCTTAGATAATCAAATCCAAGTTCAGCATTTGTTGTATACGTAATATCACAAGCATGTTGTGTACGTTTTTCTTCTTTAGATAACTCTCTTTTATTTAACCCAACAGTTAAACCTAAAAATTCATACACTTTTCCATTGTCTGTTTTATCACGTTCAGCTAAATAATCATTAACTGTCACAACATGAACACCTTGTCCAGTTAAAGCATTTAAATAAACTGGGAAAATAGATGTTAATGTTTTTCCTTCTCCAGTTTTCATTTCTGCAATATCGCCATTATGAAGTGAAATAGCTCCCATAAGCTGAACTTTAAATGCTTTTAATCCTAAACGTCTAAACGCAGCTTCACGAACAGTCGCAAAAGCCTCAATTAATAAATCATCTAAAGTTTCACCTTTTTGTAGACGTTCTTTAAAAAGATCAGTCTGATGAGCCAATTCTTCATCACTCATTGCCTGATAACGAGGCTCTAAGTCCATAATTTGTAGTGCCTGCTTTTCTAACTTCTTTAATATTTTATTATCTTGTGAAAAAGCCTTTTTGATAGAACCTAAAAAACCTTTCTTTTCCTTTTGTGGTGTTGTATTAAATTCAATCGGTTGTGATGGTTTTTTCACCACATCATCAAATGTTTCTACAACAACATCTTCACCTAAATCATCGTTTAAATCCACGATTTCGGCATTAGGATTCAATCCAAGTTCTTCTAATTCTTTGGCTTCTTTCTTTTTTAATTGCTTTCTAATTTCTTGTTTTTTACTTGCCATGAATAAATCTCCTTTCATGCATACTGAAACATTTCACATTATAGCATATAATCTTAAGAAAACAAAGTAAATATCATGTAAAATTCATGAACAAAACAAAAAGAGATATGCTTTCTACATATCTCAATTTCATCAAATTTTCACAACATGTCTGGCTTGCAAACCTCGTTCTGTTGAATAAAGCTCAAACTCTACCAGTTCACCTTCATTCAAAGATTTATATCCATCTTGTATAATTTGACTATAATGAACAAAAACATCTTTTCCTTCACCACGATCAATGAACCCAAATCCTTTTTCAGCATTAAACCATTTTACTTTACCTTGCATATTCACAACTCCTTTACTTCATGGTTGTGTCCATTATAAATGATTGATTTTAAAAAAGAACGCAGATCCTGTCGATGACTTTCATTTTTCTTTCTATCAAAGTTTATCTTTTTTATAGTCATTTCCCTGGAAATTATATTTTTTTAGCGAATAAAGTTTGTATGAACTGATTCTTCTTTTTCTGGCAATCCTAGCTGCTTTTTACCTAACTGAATACTTTTGATAAGAAAAGCCATATTCTTACCTAAAGTACGCATCGTTTGTAATCCTTCCAAATCCTGTTGGACTTCTTCAGGTGTATTGCCGTGCACCATATTCCAATATTGACTAGAAACAATTGGCATTTGAGAAATTGTAAAGTATTTATTCAATTCATCAAAAGTAGCTGTTGTTCCAGCACGTCTGGCACTGACAACGGCGGCTCCAACTTTCATTGTTTTATCTGCCAAAGTACTATAGAATAAACGATCTAGAAAAGAAATCAGAGTTCCATTGGCACTGGCATAATACACAGGACTGCCAATAACAATGCCATCACTTTCAGCAAATTTCTTTGCGACTACATTGACTTCATCATCAAAAACACATTGTCCATTTGTTTTGCATTGACGACAACCAATACAACCACGAATATCTTTTTGACCAACTTGAATGATCTCTGTTTCAATACCTTCCTGTTCTAATGTTTTTGCAACCTCATTCAATGCCGTATAAGTACAACCTCTTGGACGAGGACTACCATTAATTAAAAGAACTTTCATTGTTTTCATCTCCTATTCTGACTCTATTATAATACTTTTTCCTCATATAGAAAATGATGAAAATGTACACTTCTTTATAAGAAATGTACATTTATATTGTTTGAAAGCTTTTTGTTGATAAGACTAATAATTCGATGCATTGAGGATGGCCTGTCTTAATGAGAGATAGACAAGCTGTTAATGTTGATGATGATGTAATCACATCATCAAAAATTAAAACTTTTTTCCCTTGAAGTTCTTCTGGATGATGAATACCTATTTTATGAACGACATTTTTTCTCTCTTCAAATGATAAGCCACTTTGTTTATATGCTTCTTTTTTATATAATCCTGTAAACACATGTTGTGAAAATGTATAAGCTATGGTTTCCATTGGAGCAAAACCACGTTTTTCATTTTCGACTGATGAACTCGGGGCTACTGCTATCAAATATTCATCATATTGTGTTTTGAACTTGGATAAATACGTACAAAGAAACGCATCTTTGAGGGCATAATCATAGAGTCCTTTATACTGATAGAGAAGTGTTCTAAAAAATTCATTGTATTCATAAAGAATCCTTAAAGGATAGTGATGAAAAGTTGTCTGGATATCAAGAACACGAAATTGTGATAAGCAGTTTTGACAAAGCGATAATGGGCAAAGAAGATGAGCTAAAGATATTTGTTTCAGGAGTGGCGCATGACAAATCAGACACTCATCTGATTGAGATCTTTGATTGTATGAATGCATTGTCTAATAGAGGAGGTATGTTCATTTGATAATATGTAAACATGACCTTGAGGATGAGAAATTTTACGCCCCACGCGTCCTGCTATTTGAATCAGTGTTCTTCGATCAAATAAATCATGTTCACCATGATAAACAATAACCTGTATATCTTCTATTGTGATTCCACGTTCTAATAATGTTGTAGAAACAATCACATCAATATCGCCATTTTTTAAAGCCATCAGATTATCTTGATTATGTTTGTGTATAGATGATACACCACGAACTCTTAAATGTGTATAAGACTGTAATTGACAAGCCAGTTTATCCACATCTTGAACGAGTGGTACAAAAACAATGACTTTCTTTTTCCATTTCTTAAGCAAAAATGAAATCAATAACACTTGTAAACAATGAGGACAAATGATCAGTTGAGGTACTGGAAGATCATAGCCATGGTATCTTCTATTCATAATTAGTAATTCTTCACCATCCATATCCTCTTTCACAAATGTAGCACTTAACTTAACATAATTTCCTATACAACAACGCATAAAAATTTGTTGTAAGACAGGATTGCCATAAAATGGAAAGGCATCCACTTCATCAGCTATCATCAAATGAAATCCACTTTTTTCAAAACGATAAAGCTGGTGCATAGTACATACTATCAATTGTGCATTGATATTTTCAATATGTCCACCATAAACCAGACCAATATCTATTTGATGAAAAGCTTCTTTTATTCTTTGATAAAGCTCTTTAACCAATTCTTTACGTGGAATACAGAAACATACACGATCCCCTCTTTGTAAGGCATATTGTATTAATTCAAAAACAATTTCGGTCTTGCCAGATCCACAAACTGCCAAGACTAAAGAATGATAATGATTTTGATAATTGTAAACCAATTGTCTAGATATATCCTGTTGGGATTTTGACAATTCAAAATCAAGAGAATATCTTACTTTTTGTGGAGGAAAACGTGTATGATCTTGAGTATATGGCTCATCTACCCAAACACGATGAAAAGCTATACATTGTCGGCAATAATACTTACCATGAAGCTTATATAAGCGTTTGACATTTTGATTATGGCATCTTGGACATTCCACTTTTCATCACCCACCTGTATCATAGCATAGATTCATCATTGAAAATCTCAAGTTTGTCTTCTTTTTTTCTCTGATTTGTTTCATATTTTTTAAATCCATTCATACATTGTATGGGGTGAAATCTATGTGTGGTATTATAACAATCTGTAATTATTCAAAACATTTATTTGATTATGATGAGAAAATCATGACAATGACAAAATTACTGCAAAAACGTGGTCCTGATCATATCGGCTATATGATGACACCACATTGTTTAATGGGACATACACGTTTAGCAATCATTGATTTAAAGAATGGCAATCAGCCTATTCTCTATACCCATCATGAGAAAACATATCGTATGACTTATAATGGTGAAATCTATAATATGACTCAAATCAAGAATCATCTGATTGAATTAGGTTATACTTTTCATACAATGAGTGACAGTGAAGTTGTTTTAGCTGCATATATTGAATATCAGGAACACTGTCTGGACTTATTTGAAGGTATTTTTGCATTTGTCATTGATGATGGACAAAAGCTTTTTGCGGCCAGAGATCCACTAGGTGTCAAACCACTTTACTATACCTTACAAAAAGACACACTTGTCATTGCCAGTGAAATCAAAAGTCTTTTAAGCTATATTGGAAAAGCTGTCGTGGATGAAAATGGTGTGAAAGAATTATTAGGACTGGGACCAAGCTTAACACCAGGATTAACACTTTATAAAGATATATATGCTTTAAGACCTGGCTACTACTTATATTTCCAAAAAACACTGCATATTCAATGTTATTGGAAGCTTCATGATGAATCACATGATGAAAATTTAACTGAAACGATTCAACATGTTCGTCATCTTGTCATTCAAAGCATCCAGCATCAATTATTAAGTGATGTTCCATTATCAACCATGTTATCTGGTGGACTGGATTCTAGTATTATTACAGCCATTACTTCACAATATGTACGTCCACTTTCGACTTACAGCGTGACTTATGAAGATCAGGATAAATATTTCCATGCCTATGATTATCAGACAACAATGGATGATAGTTATATTCAACAGATGGTATCACGTTATGCAACACATCATCATTCTATTGTTTTAAAACAAACTGATTTAATAGAGGCTTTAAGGGAAGCGCTCATTGCCAGAGATATGCCAGGTATGGCGGATATTGATGCAAGTTTTTTACTGTTTTCTAAAGCTATCTCAAAAGAACATAAAGTCACATTATCAGGTGAATGTGCTGATGAAATCTTTGGAGGATATCCATGGTTTTATAAAGAAGAACTCTACAACCAGCCTTATTTTCCTTGGATGCGTGATTTAGATCAGAGATTAAGTATGTTTAATGAAAAAGTCCAAAAATTAAATCTTAAAGACTATATTATTCAACGTTATCAGGAATCCCTACAGGAAATTCATACTGACAATCGTAAAAAACAGCTTATCTATCTCAATACACAATGGTTTATGCAAACACTTTTAACACGTGCTGACAGTCAAACCATGCGTGCTTCCTTAGAAGTCCGTGTTCCATTTGCTTCGACTCAAATTTTACAGTATCTCTATAATATGCCTGAAGCCTATATGTTTGATCAAGGTGAAGAAAAAGGTATTCTCCGTCAGGCATTTGCTGATTTTTTACCAAATGATATTGTGCATCGAAAGAAAAACCCATATCCTAAAACTTATTCTCCTCTATATGAAAAACTTATTGAAGACAAATTAAAAGAATCCCTTAAGGATCCTTCTAATCTCTTATTTCAATTCTTTGATATTCCAAAACTGGAAAACTTCATTCAATCACATGGTCAAAGCTTCACTGCACCATGGTTTGGTCAACTCATGATGGGTCCACAACTTATGGCTTATTTCTATCAAATTTATTTATGGGGAAAAATTTATCATATTCAACTTGAATTTTAAGCAGGGTATCCTGCTTTTTCAATATCTTCATAATAATAAGAATATGGATGTTCTTTGAGATATTCATCAATTGCTTTTCGACCTTTATCAGGATAATTGGTAATCAGTCCACTTACTCCCATATCTAAATACTGTTTCATTTTCTTATTATTATCTACCGTCCATATATAAATAGGAATCATTTGAGATGTTGCCTTTTGGATTAGAGATGTACTCGCACGATTCTCTTCAATCGCTAAAAAATCTATATCCATATCCCAAATACTATTATCTATATCACCAATACTTCCATAAATACAATAACCAACCCACCACTTTGGATATAAATGCTGTAAATAAGCAACACTTTGGTAATGCAGTGACATAAAGATAGCTTGTGATTCAAAATGATATTTTTGTATAATTTTAACAACTTCATCTACCATTTTTCGATAGTTGTCATTGGTTGGCTTGAATTCAATCAGTAATTTGACATCTAACTGTTGTTCCTGCATTTTTTGAATCAGATGTTCTAAAGTGATAGGACTAGCCGTTAATCCCTGGTCATGTAAAGATAGATTTTCAAATTCCTGAGCCGATAATTTTGAAACAGGTGAAGAAGAGTCAGATAATCGAGACATCGTTGTATCATGATAAACAACAGGAATTTGATCTTGTGAAAGCTGAATATCAATTTCCGCAAAATCACTGCCACACTGATTGGCATTTTCAACAGCTTCAAAAGTATTTTCTATGACATATCCTGAACCTCTATGCCCAATCACATAAGGCTTATGTAATCTTGAATCTTGATGCAAATAAACGAAACTTCCAACAATCACACAGACAATACAAATCAAACGAATCGTTTTTTTATAAGTCTGAATCCATTGAATTTGAAAAACACGCTGTTTTATTTTTTCAATCAATGATGTGAAATGATTTTGAATATTAGCTAATGTCTGTTGTAAACGGGTTGTATCCATCTGAACATCCTGAATTGTCATAAAATGCGTTTCATATTGACAAAATAGAGATGCCAGAAATCTTAAAAAGAATATCATTGCAATCACGGATAATAAAAAGACAATTATATATTGAATCACACTATAACGAAATGAAGCAAAATGAACAAAATACTTAATAAAATAAATATTAAAATCTCGATTATGTAACAATGGATAAGGCAAAAGACTCATCATTATATTTTCTATGACTACCCATACGACAATCCATAATAAAATCTGTATTTTTTGATGAAAAGTTATTTGTTTAATCATCTGATAGCTTTTCTTAACTGCTGTGATCAATGAATCATGTTCAATAACCAAATAAAATGGTACAAAAATCATAACTATGAAAAGTCCATAATAAAGCATATATATAAAAAAGATCAGTATTTGTCCTAGCCCTGTTAACTGTAATTCTTTAAAGATAAAAGGAGGTATATTCCATCGAGGAATATAGTTATTCAAATACCCAACATGAACTAATGGTAATAATAAAATAAGGTATAAACCACTCAGTATAAACGTTGGTTTATGTATATTTTTTAAATCTTGAAAGCTTTTTAAAACAATATCTTTTAAATGATAAGACTGCTTTCGATATTCTAATATGACAATTTGTATCACAACATAAAAATTATAATAAACAAGAAGCATCATTGCTAATAATAGTACCAGTAAAATGATGATTCCAGGAATAGATAAAAAAACATCAATCATATTTTGATTAAAAGCAATACTGACTGAAACTTGACTCAAATATTCTTTTAAAATAAATCTTAATAAAGGACTAAAGAAAAAGAGAATCATGAGTTTATAGAAGATTGAAAACTGTAAAACATTTTTTATTAAAGCATCATATTTTTTATCTTTAAGCACCATAACTCCCCCCCTCTCTTTTTCTTTATCATACATAATCTTGTGACTTTGTCAAATCCATTTTTTGAAAATAATATCTATAAATCAAAAGGGTTGCTATCATACTCATCACAGCAATATAAAACTCTGGATTACACCAATCAAAGCTTAATGCTAAATTAAAAGAACCAGAAATGGTGAGGATATGCCATGTTAAAAACTCATAAATTTCCATCATCATAATACCTGTTAAACCAACATAGATCAGCATATAACTCGTTTCACCATAATGTGTCCATATCCCAATCAATGTTAAAATTATACATGCCACTGCAATAGGATTATTTAATAAAATGAGTCCAGAAATATCCTGAACACCTCTCTGTCCACCAAACCAATCCATCAGCATTGTTGATAAACTTATGATAAATATCACTGTCATTAATAATTTTATTTTCATATTGATCACCCATTATCAGTATAATATTTCACTTCTAAAATTTTCTTAAAAAATTCTTAATATTTCTTAAAAATAAAAAAACAAGATCATTCAAGACCTCGTTCCTTCTTTTATTTTCTTTGTTAAATCTTTACAAAAAACTTTCCCTCAAAGCTGTTCATTTAATTTTTTTATCTCTCTTCTCAAAAGACTTCCACCTTAAACAAATACCCATTTTTCATTAAGAAGATAACTATTGGAATCAAACTAACTCCACAACTGTACCAATGTATTATCTCGTCAGGTCATGGAAAATATATTCTCCTAGAAACCAAATATTTTTTTAATCATTAGTTATGGTTGGAAACTTATGGAAACTAAAACAATTCACTTTAATATGAAATTTTGTTGTAAAATCAAGGATTTCTAATATGTATTATCACTTATCAAGTTAAATCGGAAACTTATGGAAACTAAAAATTTATGCCCAATAAGGTTTATAACGTCTCATTTTCATAGAAGCTGTTTCATCATATATTTTAATGTAACCAGCATCAATTGTACTCTTAATAATCTTGGAAATCATAGCTTTCTTGTTGGAACTCACACCAAATCTTTCTCTTAAAACAGCATTAGAAACATCTATTTCATTAATATAACAATAACAAGTATACAAATAACATGTTCTGATTCTATCATCTTTTTTCCAATCACTTATATCATTAAACCAGAATAACTTAATACGAGTAAAATCCTCAGATGTTTCAACCTTTGGTGCAGGTATCTTTAGCTCATTCATTCCTTCTTCCATACGATCAAATCCACTTCCTCGTTCTTCACAGATTCTTACTATTCTAAGAAAAGAAGCCATATTTTCATTTCTAGAATGCGGAGCAGTATCAATAATACGATCAATATCTACCAATAAACTTCCAGGATTTGAAGCTTCTACTCTGGTATCAAAAACTTCTAAAATAGGTCCACTACCATGCACAGCTAAATCTTGATGAATAATCATATTTCCAATCATTTCTCTAATTGCTTTTCTAGGAAACATAATCTTTTCTTCTCTACGACCGCCCTCTATAATTTCTTCTTGAGGAATTAATGTCATTACATAATCAGTAACATCATCAAACTGTATAGCATATCCCTTAGTAAATACCTGTTCTCTTAATGCCTGTGTCCTACTACTTCCTTTATATTGAATAACACGGATGGCTTTACGTTTTAAACGAGAAAAATCATTAATGTTTTTAGCAAATAATAGTGCCCCCCATGTTTGTGATAGCATAATGACCATTATCCATTTCAACAATAAATTGTTCATCTATCATATTATGAATAATACCATCTCGATGACTTGGCAAAGGTAATTCCATAAGAGTGTAATATGCAGCACAATCTAAAAGTTCAGTAACTTTAGAAGCAGAAATATTTTCTATAGCTAACATAAGTTCAAAAGGTTTTTGTTCAAAAGATAGCCATAATTTACGTTCTTTTTCTGGAAAATCTTTAAGTTTCTTCTTATATGATCCCACTCTAATATATTCTTCATCTTTAAAACTCGTAGGTTGACTATGTGCATGTGGAATTTCTAATATCACAATGTTTTTATCATTCATAGAAACTTCAACAAAATGGAAATCAACTCTTGGTTTTAACAATCTAAATAACCAATTTTCTAATTCCTCATTACCAATCTTAAATTGTTTAGGCTTAAATTGAGTACCAACAATGTCATGTGTTCTATCTTCAATTCCCCAAATTATATACGCTTTATCCTTATCACATATTGATGCAGAATGACTTAACGCTGAAATATATTCACCTATAATTTTGGGATCATTGTTATCCACTTTGAACTCAAGCCATTCTCTTTCATTAGGTAAGTTTCTTAACCTTTTAACTAAACTTATATAATACTCTTGTTGTGCATCCATCTAATCACTCACTTTCTTAATTAGTATACGTTATAATTATTGAAAACATATCGTCAAATAAATCAAAATTATCAAATAATTGTACAATATCAATAATCCTTTCTTCTTTAATAAATCATTATTTTACTCCTTGAATAAACATTATTCATTATTAATTTTATCTATACAAATATTATTTCATTTAATAAAAAAATTATATCATAGATTATATATGTATTCATTGATTTTTCTTTAATAAAGTTAAAAATTGAGATTACTTCATATCATGTAAAGATAATCTTAAGGTATTATTATTTTTTCATTTAATCTCAAACATTTCTTCTTGTTTTTTAGTTTCAAGCAATACTCATATACAAAAATTTTTTAACATTATGACTACACTAACCCTTTTTTAATCCACAAATAATTAATAAGTTTTATTATATAGATAAAAGAACAAGATCATTCAAGACCTTGTTCTTTCTTTAATCTTTCTTGTTTATTTTTTTGTGTTTTGATGACTTTTTGACGAGAGAATTCTTCTCTATCTTTTTCATCTAAAGATTCACTAATGAATTTCACTGTTCTTTCAAATTCAGGAATAGAAATGTTTTGCAAAGCATTAGCACGTTTTTGTGTTTTACGAATAGCATTGGCTAAACGATAAACAGCATTTTCTATTTCTGCTAATTTCACAGTTAATTCTTTAACATGATAGAAACATCTATATGCATAATCCACTTTAGAGTTTGCTCTTTCAAAACCATATCCTAAACGAAGAGGTGTTTTTTCATAACTCACTTTTGGAATTTCGACTCCCATAACGCTTCGATAAGTCACACTCAATCCTTCATCAATAGGAACAGCTTCTACAATATCACTGATAATACCAAGTGACATGTTCGCTTCCTGAAGAGCATAATAAGCTTTCTGATAAGAATCTGTAATATCATCTCTGATCAATTTGACATCATCTAATAAATTCATCATTTCCTTGATGAGAACATTTCTTTTTTTATCCATCAAGTCATAACCCAAATATGCGAGTTCTAATGACTTTTTGGTAGCAATCAAATTCCCTTTTGTTGGAAAGACCTGATTAGCCATTATCTACTGCCTGCTGTAACTCTTTAATCATTGTATCTTCTTGAAGATCAAATTGAGCTACTGCCTTTTCATGATCATAGAATTGTTCTAACACCTCATTATCAATACGATCTAATTCATTCTTAGGAAGAACAGATAATAAAGTCCATCCTAAATCTAATGTTTCTTCAATAGATCTGTTTGTATTGAAACCTTGGTTAAGGAAATGCTGTTCAAATAAACGTCCAAATTCCATATATTTTCTATCAACAGGTGTTAATTCATCTTCACCAATAACTGATGTTAATGATTTAACATCCTGAACATGTGCATAAGCTGCAAATAACTGGTTAGATACATCTGAATGATCAGCTCTTGTATATCCTTCACCAATACCATCTTTCATCAAACGTGAAAGTGATGGAAGCACACTGACAGGTGGATAAATACCCATTGAATTCAATTCAGAATCAAGTGTAATCTGACCTTCAGTGATATATCCAGTTAAGTCAGGTACTGGGTGAGTAATGTCATTGTTAGGCATTGTTAAAATTGGAATTTGTGTCACTGATCCTTTTGCTGATTTAGAAATACCAGCTCTTTCATATAATGAAGCTAAGTCAGAATATAAGTATCCTGGATATCCTTTACGTCCAGGAATTTCTCCCTTACTTGAAGAGAATTCACGTAAAGCTTCACAATAAGAAGTGACATCAGTATAAATAACCAAAACATGCATATCATGTTCATAAGCTAAATATTCAGCTGCTGTTAAAGCACAACGTGGTGTTAATGTACGTTCAATGATTGGGTCATTAGACAAGTTCAAGAACATCACAACTCTTTGCATAACCCCAGCTTCTTCAAAAGAACGTCTGAAGTATTCAGCAACGTCATTTGTAACACCCATTGCCGCAAAGACAACTGCAAATCCACTACCATCATCATCTTTAACTTTGGCCTGTTTAACGATTTGTACAGCTAATTGATTGTGTGGTAAACCTGAACCTGAGAAGATTGGTAATTTCTGTCCACGAATCAAAGTTGTTAAACAGTCAATAGATGAAATACCAGTGTTAATATAGTTTCTTGGATAAACACGAGCAACTGGATTTAATGGTTGACCGTTAATATCCATAGATTTTTCAGCATAGATTTCTCCAAGACCATCAATTGGTTTTCCTGCTCCAGAGAACACACGTCCTAAGATTTCCTTAGATACAGGAAGTTCCATTGGATGACCTAATAATCTTGTTTTTGTATTGGCAAGAGATAAAGAGTTTGTTCCTTCAAAAACCTGTACAACAACTCTTTCTCCTTCAATTTGAACGATACGTCCTAAACGAGTTGAACCATCTTTTAATTGTAATTCGACCATTTCGTCATATGAAGCATCTTTAACATGATCTAATACGACTAATGAACCATTAATTTCGTTCAACCCTACATATTGTAGACTCATAACATTTTCCTCCTTTAGTCAATAGATGCAACTGCTTCATCAATTTCTTTATAATAATCATCAAATAAAGCTAAATTATTGTTAGGAACATCATATTTCATTTTGACAACTCTATCAAAAATACCTGTTTCCAAAATCAAACGAATTGGTTTTCCAGCACTGACAACTTCTTTACCACGTTTATATAAGTATAAGATGACTTCCATCATCTTTAATTGTTTTTCTAATGGTACATAAGTATCATCTGGATGGAATGCATTTTGTTGTAAGTAACCAACACGTACTAATTTAGCAACTTCAATTACTAATTTTTGATCATCTGGTAAAACATCAGAACCCATTAATTTGACAATTTCCATTAATTTTGTTTCTTCAGCTAAAATACTTGATAATTCCTGACGATCTCTTAAGAATTTTGGATCAACATTTTTATTGAACCATCTTTCAAGATCAGGAATATATTCACTATAACTTTGATTCCAGTTAATCGCAAAATAGTGACGTGCATAAGCTAAAGCTTTATCCAATGCCCAGAAAGTACGTACGAAACGTTTTGTATTTTGAGTGACTGGTTCAGAGAAGTCAGAACCTTGTGGTGATACGGCACCAATGATTGTGACTGAACCTTTTGTTCCATTTAAGTTATTCATATATCCAGCACGTTCATAGAATTGTGATAAACGTGATGGCAAGTATGCTGGGAATCCTTCTTCAGCAGGCATTTCTTCCAAACGTCCAGAAATTTCACGTAATGCTTCTGCCCAACGAGAAGTTGAATCAGCCATGATAGCGACATGATATCCCATATCACGATAATATTCAGCAAGTGTAACCCCTGTATAAATAGAAGCTTCACGAGCCGCAACTGGCATGTTAGAAGTATTAGCAATCAATACTGTTCTGTCTGTTAAAGGTTTGTTAGATTTAGGGTCAATCAATTCTCTAAATTCTTCAAGAACCTGAGTCATTTCGTTACCACGTTCTCCACAACCTACATAAACAATAATATCCGCATCACACCATTTTGCTAATTGGTGCTGAGTCATTGTTTTTCCAGTACCGAATCCTCCTGGAATAGCAGCTGTTCCACCTTTAGCAATTGGGAACAATGTATCAATAACACGTTGTCCTGTCACTAGTGGCATTGAAATTGGTAAACGTTTTGTAACCGGTCTTGCCTGTTTGATAGGCCATTTTTGTGTTAATGTACATTCCACAATTTCACCATCTGCCGTTTCAATTTTCATGACAACATCATCAATTTTGTATTGTCCAGATGGAGCCACTTCAATAACTTTTCCTTTTGTATATGGTGATACCATACATTTATGAGTGATTAAGTCAGTTTCAGGAATTGTAGCATAAATATCTCCACCTTTGACTTCATCACCAACTTTCGCAACCATTGTCACATCCCATAATTTATTTTTATCCAATGGATCAACATGGCTACCAGTTGGAATGAAAGCACCAGATTCTTTTGCAATTTCTTCTAGTGGTCTTTCAATCCCATCAAAAATATTTCTTAAGATACCAGGACCTAAAGTAACAGAAATAGGTTGTCCAGTTCCATACACAGGTTCTCCTGGTTTTAATCCTGTTGTTGTTTCATAAACCTGAATTGTTGTTAATTCTTTTTTGATAGAGATAACTTCTCCAATCAATCTCGCATTACCAACATAAACCATTTCTAACATAGAAAAGGCATTTGTATCTTTGACTGTAACAACGGGACCATTGATTGAATAAATTACATTTTCATTCACACTCATACCTCCCGTTTCTATCTAATAATTAATCCAGAATTTTTATTAAACCAATCTTTTTGATTATTTAAAGCAAAATCTAAAGTTTCATCAACAACTAAAGAAGATGCTTTATTTTCAAGAATAAATCCACCAATTTGAATATCATCACTTGCTTGAACTTCAATATCAGTTCCAAAAGCTTTCACAAACGCATCTTTGTTTTTGAAATCATCATGAGATACATACATGATAGATTGTGAATCTTTAAAATTTTCAGCAACACGTTGAATTTTTGCTTCTACAAAAGGTAAATATTCATCACTTTTGACAAAAGCTTTTAATTCATCACGTGCCTGATCAAAGATGTTTTTCACATATTCATCTCTTTTTTCAATTAATTTTTTTGTTCTTTCAATATGACTTTCAGAAATTTCTGCAGAAGCATTAGAACTCATTTCTTCTTCTTCCTGTTTCAATTTTAAATCAGCATCTCTTTTCGCTTCTGCTTTCATAGATTCATAAGCTTCATCTTCAAGAGCTTTCACTTCATTTAAAATTGCCTGTTCTTCGCTTTTTGCCTGTCTTTCAATTTCATCTTTCATATAGAGAAATACTTGATCAATATTTTGCATAATCTATCTCTCCTATAATTTCACTCCAATAGCTTCAGATACATAACCGTCGATTGTTTCACCAATCTTAGAATTTCCATGACGGTCAGGTATTTCTGTAATGAGTGGTTTTTGTTGTTTTAATTTAATCTCTGATATAATATCTGGACACATATCAACTAATTTTGTAGTCACTAAGATAATGGCAATGGATGAATCTCTCATCTTTGACTGTAAAACTTCAAGAAAATCTTTTCTTGTATGCACAACCACACCTTCAATACCTACAAGTCTTAGTCCCATTAATGTATCAATATTATCGCTGATTAAGAAAAATTTCATATAATCAGACCTTTCTTATAAAAATTATAAAGCGTTGATAATTAAGATTGAAATTAATAACCCGTAAATGGCAACCCCTTCACCTAAGGCAACGAAAATCAATGCTTTACCGAAGTTGTTATCATTTTCAGAGAAAGCTCCAATAGCAGCAGGAGCAGCAGCAGCAACGGCAATACCTGCACCTAATGCAGAACATCCAGTTGCTAATGCAGCAGCTAGAAATCCCATACCTTGAGCAACTGTACCAACAATAGAAGCACCTTCAGCTGCGAATGCAGAACCCATTGATAAACATAAAGTTAAAGCAACAGCTCCAAAGAATCCTCCAATATGAGTCATTAAACGCCATTTTGCACTTTCTTTGCTTACTTTAGAAGTAAACATTCTCACTAATGGTAAAGATAATAAAACAACAGCAATAGCAGGTAAAATAAACATAACTAAATTCATAATTTTTTTCCTCCAAATATTTCTTTTTTATTTTTCTTTAATTGATTGAAAAGGTTTTCCCTTTCCTTCATAGTAACGAGAGAACATTTCATAGAACTCTAGACGTAATACCTGAATACCAACAATCATACCTTCTAGACACATAACGAAGATATTACCAATAATAGCGACTAAAATATATCCAAAATTAATAATTTCTGGACCACCAGCAACCATTTCAGCTAATGTGTAGACAACCATCATCATCCCAGCATGTGATAAGACGAATCCACCAACACGTAAGAATGACATTGTATTGGCAATGAATGTCAGCATAACTTCAAATAATTCAAAGAAGGCTTCTGTAAAGAATGCTCCAAAACCATGTGGGAACATCTTTTCTCCTTCAAGTTTATGACATAATGGTTCTTTTAGGAAAATCATCACCACTGGCATCGCAATCAACAATGCAATATAGACTGGTCCTCCAAGTGGTAAATTCATTCCTACAAGCATATTGGCAACTAATAATAAGACTGAAACATAGAACACAAGTCCAGCTACACCATTTTGAGAGAATAACATTTCTCCCCAGTTTTTCTTCTTAAGATTTAAGAAGATATTAAATGCGATAGAAATAATAATCAATACAACCCCTGTCGCAATGGCCGCCATCAATAATGTCATCGTATTTTCTGATTCCATCGGCAAAAACATTGGTTCCATAAAATGCTCAAACAATGCTTCACTACCAAAGATAGATCCAAAAACAAATCCAAAGATTGTACTTGAAATACCTAAACGTACTCCTACAGCTCCTAGCTGCATACCTTTCCATTTATAGAAGAAGTATCCAACTAATGATAAAACAATCCCTTGTCCAACATCACCGAACATCATACCAAATAAGAAAGTATATGTAATCGCAACTAAGTTTGTTGGATCAAAGTCGGTATATGATGGAACACCATACATTTCAACAAACATTCTAAACGGTCTTGAAAACCAGTTATTTTTAAGTTTTGTTGGTGGTGTCAAACGTGAATCACTCATTGGTGAACTGATTTCCACTTTGACATCATCTAACTTTTCAAATTCTTCTTTGATATTCTTTGCATCTTTTTCTTCAGCAAAACCATAAACGGCAGCATTTTTACCAAAGACAACAACATATTTTTGAGCATCATATGTTTCATTTAATTTCTTAGAAATAGAATAAATATGATTCATTTCTTCCATATTTTCACTAAACAATTTTTCAATTCTTGAATCAAGAACCTGAATATATTGTTTAGCTGTGTCATCTTCTTCTTTTAAAACTTCTAATGCTTCTTTTGGTTTACCATGAACGAATTCAGGAATATGAATACGTTCAAAATATAATGAAGAGAAAATGTTATCAATTTCAGGAGCATTATCAGCTGTTGAAATATAACTACAATAAGTTTCTTTTGTTCCTTTATGAAGAACTTTAAATAAGAATTTCTGTTCTCCATAATATTTTAATTTATCTAAATTCATTGTTGGTAAACGACCAAAACGAATTTGTAAATATTTACAAGAGAATAATCTATCAAAATCAATATTTGCATCAATCATATGCTCTAATTGAGAGATTGTTGCTTCATTCTCTTGAATCATTGCGAGTAAATCTTCTTTGACTTTTTCAATCTGTGCAGCTTTTTCTAATACATTACAGAAAAATGTATCAGCTTGAATAATATTCATACGAACATTATCAACATCAGCACATTTTAATTGAAGATGATATTTATCCCTTGCTTCTTCCATTCTTGCGATTAAATCAGCATATGGATTTTCACGATTTAAAACCGATAACCCTTGTACTGAATCAGCAAATTTTGAAGCTGGCTCGGGATGAAAATTATCAAGATTAATGAGCTTTAATAACACGGCATCATACTGCTGTGCTGGAAATTCAATTTCCAAAAGCTTTAATTTTGCTATTGCCATATATTTCTCCCTTCCTTATTCTGCTTTTTTCTTTAAAATTGACTTTGCCAAAACAAACACAAGGCAAGCAACAATCACAATAGCAAATGGCATGATTGGTAAATTAATATGTGCTTCATACACACAACCAAAATACACAAGAAGTGCATAAACAATAATCAAACCACAAATTCCCTTCATGGAAAGGACTTTCTCCATTGTTGAATCTTGTAGATACATTTTCTTAAATGCACCAATTGTAAAAGTTCCAACAATCAAAAGAATAATTCCATCAACAAGTTTATAAACTGTTGACAATGGTAATGCTATGGCTGGATAAAGACTGATTGTATAGAAAACATCTCCATAAATAAGTCCTCCAAGCAGTGCTGCTACACCAAGTGAAAGAAATAAATTTCCCATTTTTTTCTTTCTCATAAGAAGTCCAAGCAACGCAAGTATAGCTCCAACTCCTAAGTCCCCCAAAAAGATAATAAAGACTGCATAATAAAGTACTGCAATAGCGATTGTTGTATCAATCTTATCTGATTGCTTCACTTTACTTAGCATTTCAAATGGTCTGACAATTTTCGCATTGTGTACAACTGTTGGAGCCACAACTTGCTGATGATCTAAAATATCAGCTGGTAGTTCCTGATACTCCATACCGTTGATATGTTTTAACATATCTTTGAATTCTTCAATCATACGTTTTGGAATAAATCCATAAATTGCACACTTACTTTGGAAATCCACAACAAAGACTTTAAATGATTCTATTCTTTGTAAGAATAATCCTGTTGAATAAAGTTTCAACAAATCAACTTTGTGTGTTTCTCTTAAAATTGTCATCTTTTGATCCATGCGTAAGATATATTCAGTCATCGCATGAACTTCTTCTTCTAATTCCTTTTTTGCATCATTGACTTTCCCATGTACAAATGAAGGAATCACTATTTCTTCAAATCCTAACGCTTTAAATATATTGTCTACTTCCAGCAATAAGTTATTTGTAACAATATAACAACAATATACATACTGACGGTCTTCACCTAATTTATTAAAAATAAATGGTCGACCTTCATAATATTTAATTTTATCAAGATTTTGTCTATGAAAACGTCCAAATCTGGCTTTTACATATTGACAATTCAATAAATGATCAAGATCCACATCACTCAATGTTAATCTTGTTAAGATTTCTAATGTTTTTTCATTTTCATCTTTTTCAGTAATCAATTGATCTTGAACATCTTTGATATTTTTGATTTGAGCTTCTAAATCACTTAAATATTGATCTGTCTGATCAAGATTTAATGTTTTATCAGGAGCCAAATCTTTATTCAAATCCAACTTCATATCAGATGCAACCTGAATCAAACGATCCAATAATTTTGTATAGGCATTATCTTCCTGTAATGCATGTACCCCTTTAACATTATTGACAATCTTTGAAGCAGGTTGAGGATAAAAGTACTTGGAATCTTTGAGTGTAAATAAGACCTGATCCAAATCATGACGATCAAAAGTCATATTTAACAATATCATTTCTTCTATAGCCATATCTTGTCCCCCTAATAGATGAGCATCGCTTCAATCTGACTCGGTGCCTCTCCATATCTTAAACCTTCAATAATATGTTTAAGATTATCAATTTCTACTTGATATACAATTTTATATGTCATATAAACCAATGCACTGTCTGTTGAAAATCTCATGAAACGTCTGGCTAAATTATATCTGATCTTTTCTGTATAATATTCAATATATACAAATTCATGATCATCTACATATAATTTATAAGGTGACTCAGCTAGTTTTCTTAAAAACTCACTGGCATCCTTTGTTTCAATCAGTTCATACATAACACTTTTTGGAATACGGCTATATTCCATAAATAATGTTTCTCTAATTTGATCTGGTGTGGCATTGAAATATTTCTTTAGACGATATATCTTTGTAATATTCTGTAATTCTATAGATGTATTGATCATTGTTAATAAATCTTTACGTTTTTTTCCTCTATACAGCTTATTAACGACATCAACATACTGCGCATAATAAATATGCTTTAATTCTAACTCTAACATATTAGAATCAAATCTTTCATCATCTTCAGGCTTATATTTGAGTAATGCATCATAATACTTTGTTCCTTTTAATAAAAATAACAAACTATCATAATCATTAATAGCCAATAAACCATATAGATCAAAGCTTGCATATTTATTCAAATATTCTGGAATTTCAATTTCATAACCTGTGTAATAATCAGATACAATCAATCTTGCTTTTGTTAAAATCAATTGAATCTCTAATTCCATAACACCTAAGCGATAAAATTCTAATTCCTTTTTTGAAGCAAATCTCATCAAACGATCAAGTCTTAAAAAGATTTCTTTATTTAATAAAGCTTCTAACTGACCACGATGAATATTCACTTCTTTTAAATCAGCTAATATACCACTATAAGCTGTTTCACTTTTTAAATAAGCAACTAAATCATTAATGCTTCTTCTTTTTAAAAGCTCTTCATAATTTTGTTCAGTTAATCTATGTGAATACATAGAACGAGCTTTGGCAAGAATAGCATTTGATGAAAAAGAACTCATACGCTCACCTCTTCTCTATATTTCTTTACAACGATTAACAATGGTAGAAACCCACTCATCTTTATTCTTTTCGTAAAGACTAGAGAGCTGATTTAGTGATTCTTTGTACTCTTGTTCATTTTTGACTCTTGTTTCTTGAATCTTTGCTTCTAATTCTTTTTTATGAGCATCAATTTTCACTTGATATTCTTTGACAAAAGAATCATAGATTTCTTTTTTCTTAGCATTCATATTGGCTTGAACATCTTGTTTTTTCTTCTTAGCTTCTTCAACCCTTTTTGAACACTCTAAATCTACTGAAACAATATCATCAATAATTTTGTCCAAAATAATCCCTCCTCACTTTAATCATTTATTCTCACATAGTTTACTCCTATTTTTTTAACATTTCAAGCAAAACAGTACTTTGTAAAAAAGAATAAAAAACAGTTATATCTTATCAATTTTTCTTATTATGATAAAAAAGTTGTTCAAGTATATTTTTCACTCATTTCATCAATATTTTTTAACTTTCCTATCATATATGATATTTTCATTAAGCCTTAGAATAATGAACATGTTGTCGTTTCCATTGTTGATTTTCTTTCACAATCACCTGTGTTTCTAGGCCTTGTATTCCATAAGGCTCACGGGTATCTCTTTTGATATATTGTGTCTGATATTCAAAAACAACAATAGCCATAGCATCATTGATATGATGAACGTTTACTTGCTTTGTTACTCATTCAATAGATAAATATGATTTTTGAATTCTATCAATCAAAAAATTCTGATAGATACTTCCATTCCTTCATAAACATTTGCAATAGAAATTAAACAACATTTCAATTCACTTTTAATCATAAAAAAACTGTAACATGTCTCAAAGTCCTGTTACAGTTTTTATTGTGTTTATTTTGTTTGAGGTGTTCTAAACATAATATAAATAGGTACAGCCAATAAAACACTACCACCTATAATATTTCCAAGTGTTGATATGAGCATATGTAGTGGAAGCATTGACCAGTCAATTGTTGAACCTAGCTGTGTGATTCCCATTGTAAAAATACCACCATTTGCAATACAGTGTTCAAATCCTGGTAAAACAAATGTCATAACCAAAATCATAATCACAATTAATCTTGCTGTTTCATCTTTAATCTTAACTCCTGAATATGCTGCAACACAAACAACGAAGTTACACAAAATTCCTTTGATTAATAAATCAATGACATCAAAATTTAACTTAGATTCCATAATTCCCTTTAAATAAGGTTGCATAATCGCTTCTTGAGCACCACTTTTAATAAATAAGAAACAAATCAAAGATATACCAATCATATTTCCTATATAACAGACAACCCACATTGGCATAATCTCTCTTAATTTCATGTCACCTCTTAGTACAGGCATGATTGTTACAAAACAATTTCCAGTAAATAATTCAGCACCTAGATAAACAATAGCTACTAAACCAATTCCAAAAGACGCAGCCACAGCGATCTTTCCAACAACACTATGTTCACTTAACATAGCCCCTAATGTATAAGATAAAATAGCAGCCAATCCTAAATAAGCTCCTGCCATAAATGCTCTTACAAAGAAACGTTTTGGATCTGTTTTCATTAAATTGATTTTAATATTTGCTAATTTACAAAGTGTTTCAATATCACCAATCATAGTCCCTCTCCTTTAAACCAAAAACATTATATAAGATACGACAAAAAAAGGCAAAACTTTTTCCATGTTTTTCTAAAAAGTTCTTTCTTTGGCTTCAATGTAAATATTTTTTTAAGTTTGTGTTAAAACTTTACATAAACTTAACATAATATATATGTAATATTAACGATAGTTTACAAGAAATTTGTTAAAGTATGAGTGATTAAAAATAAAGGATGGAATCAATAATGAAAAAGTTTGGAATATTAGTTATAGTCTTTATAGTTTGTTTAGCATTTCTTGGATTTTCAGCCAATGCTGATATAGAAACACAAAAAATCAGTTTAAATGGTTCAACATCTATGGAGAAAATGATCAATGCTATTAAAGAAGGCATTGAAGAAAATTATCCAGAATTATCGCTAGAACCACAGTTCACTGGTTCAAGTGCTGGGATTGAAGCTGTTCTCAATGGAACTGCTGATATTGGTAATTCTTCTCGTTATCTCAAAGATGCTGAAAAAGAAAAAGGTTTAACAGAAAATATTGTAGCTATTGATGCGATTGTGATTGTGACAGATACACAAAATAAAGTCGATAACTTAACAACTCAACAGTTAATAGATATTTATAAAGGAAAAATTCGTAACTGGAAAGAAGTTGGAGGAGAAGATCTTCCTATTGTTGTGATTGGTCGTGAATCTGGTTCTGGGACACGTAGCGCTTTTGAAGAAATATTGAATATTGAAGAACAATGTCAATATGCCAATGAAATCAATGAAACTGGTCCCATCATTGCGAAAGTCCAATCTATTCCTGGGGCTATTGGTTATGTATCATTAGATGTTATTGATGAAACAGTAAAACCACTATCTATTGATGGTGTTCAAGCCAGTGAAGAAACAATTCAAAATGGACAATATTCTTTACAAAGACCATTTGTGATGGCAACTAGAGGAGCTATCAGTCAGCAAAATGAAAATATTCAACATCTTTTCCAATTCATTCAAAGTGAAGACGGACAAAAAATCATACGTGCTGTTGGTCTTGTTCCTGTTGTTGAATAAAGAATCAATAAGAGAGTCTTATTTTCAATATTGAAGATAAGACTCTCTTTTTTATTTTGTCATTGATAAAAAAAGTGGCTATGATATTGACACTTATATTTATCTTTTATATACTAAATATCGTTCATACACTGGTTCGAGAGCCAAACCCAGTATAAAAAACTAAGGAAAAGAGATGGCTCACCATCTCTTTTCTGGCTTCTAACTGTTTTTTAGAAGAAAGGAAAATGAAATATGAAAAAGAAAACAAAAATGCAAATGGTTATTGTCATGGGGATTGTTTTCAATGTTATGGGAGCATTCATTGCTATGACACTCTCTATTCCATTTTATATGGATTCTATTGGAACCATATTGGTGGCCGGACTTTTAGGTCCTAAATATGCCATGTTAACTGGTGTATTAGGAAGTATAACGAGTGGAATCACTTTTGATATGTATTCCTTCTATTATGCTCCTGTGCAACTGTTCACAGGCTTCTTTGCTGGATTACTCTATCATGGCAAATGGCTCAAAGGATGGCGTACACCTATTGGTTCATTATTAGTTGGTATTCCAACATCATTATTGAGTGCCTGCATTACAGCTGGTTTATTTAACGGAATCACTTCTGGTGCCAGCAGCACTTTTGTCGTTGTCTTTCATCACTTAGGATTACCATTAGTATTCAGTATCTTGCTTGTTCAAGTTTTTACTGATTACTTGGATAAATTCTTTGCCGTATGTCTGACAAAGGCGATTATTGAAAGAGGACATCTTTATGAGAAATGGGGGATAGCATGGAAAGATACAGCCGCATTGAAAACAAGCACAAAAGAGAAATCGTTCTTTTAAAAGCCAGACCATGTGCCTGGTCAAAATGCACATTTTGTGATTATATTGAAGATAATTCTACATGTACAGAAGAAATGATTAAAATCAATCAGGACGTTTTAAGTCATGTTACTGGTGAATATGGTGTTTTAGAAATCATTGACTCTGCCAGTATTTTTGAATTACCTCAACCAACACTATCACTGATTCAACAAATTATTCATGATAAAAATATTCACACACTCTTTGTAGAAAGTCACTGGATTTATCATCAACGTATTCAGGAAATCAGAGATTTCTTTGGTATTGATATGATTGTAAAAATTGGTGTTGAATCTTTTGATGATGATTTTAGAAATCGTGTTCTCAATAAGAATGCGACTTTTTCAAGCATTGAGGAATTAAAAAAATATTTTGATTCACCTTGCCTAATGGTTGGTATTCAAGGACAAACAAAAGAAATGATTCAAAAAGATATGGATATTTTAACTCATCATTTTGATTATGGAACAATCAGTATTTATCGTAATAATTCAACACCTATCAAAAGAGATGAATCTTTAATTCAATGGTTTATGCAAAACTATGCCTATTTACAAGATGATCCACGCTATGACTTTTTATGTGATCCTACTGATTTTGGTGTAGGAGATTAATACAATTGAAATATACAAAAAATGTACGACACACACCGTACATTTTTTTATACCCATCACTATATTTATCTATATCCGTTTCCAAACAATACCCATTCACCTTGAGAATTTTGAACACATTCATATTGATATCCTGACACAGATGCATTTTTCCCAAATTCAGGTGGCGCCTGAAAAAAGCCTGTATGAAAATCTAAATAAACAACTATAGCATCCTGATACCCTTCATGAATCAGATTCTTTTCAAATGTCTGACTTTCCATTCCATCATAATAGACATCTGTTATTGTTATACCATCTTGATCCATACTGTCAATAGCTTTGTCCATAACCAATCGAATATCTTCTCTTTTATGGATTGTATTATGACGAATTTCTCTATTAACTTCAACTGGCTGATTATCAAATATAACGATAAATGCTATCACAACAACTATCATGAATATAATGCCTTTTGTTTTCTTTTTCATATTGATGAGCTCCTTACTTATCTTTGAAAATATAATAGACTTTTATTATATATATTATATAAAAAAGATATGAAAAACCTGTGAATATACAATTCCAATATTTTGGTTTTAAAAAAGGGATGCACATGCATCCCCATTCCATTGACTCCTATCAGGTAAGTCAATACTCTATTCATCAAATACCCAATAAGAATAAGTTGTTGATAAAGTCATATTTAATTTTCTTTGTAAAGCTAATGATGCCTCGTTTCCTACGACAACCTGACAATAAGGGACTTTCTTTTGTTTCAGTAATTCATTAATCAAATAGCTTTCCAACAAAGAACCATAACCGCGTCTTTGATATTCTTTTTTGATTTCTAAAATTCCCATGCTTCCTTCTCGATGCATACCAATAAATCCAGCTAACTGGCCATCATGAAACAATCCCCATAATGCTTTCTTTTCAATACGATCTTTTATATAATCTCGATCACTCATATGATGATAAATATGATAAACATCATCAAGATAATTCTGAGTCAACAGTCGTATAGAAACATGATCAGGAATTGTGAATTCTATTAGCTGAGTTGCCATATAAACTGCCTGATAACAGGCAAAATAATCTTTTTTATGATATTCATTGATCAGTAAATCAACAACTTCTTTTTGTTTGATATCATATAATTGATATTGATCTAAATGGCATTGACTCCATAATCTTTTGAACTTATCTATATCAGTCATAGAAATCATGATAGACTGACTTTCTCTTTCCAGCATAATCAAGCCATCATCTTCACGATAGAAAACATCTGTCATATTTAAACGTAATGGCTCAATAAAATCAATATCATCAATTGAATCTAATATCATCATTCTATCCTCCTGTATTGATTATATCATGGCAGATGACGAAAGGAAGAACGAATTGATCTTAATAATGCATAACAAATCACTAAAGCAACAATCAATATCGTACATAAAATCAAGACGTTTGATAATTGTATAGGTTGTTCAATCAGTAATAGATAACCCCATGTAGCTGGACAAAGTTTTCCAATGGTTTCTAAAAAAGAAGGTAATAAAGAAACAGGAAACATAATACCAGATAAAATGATGGATGGTAAAAAGATGATTTGACTGACCATAGTCAGCTTGGCCTGATTATGAACTGCCAATCCTAAAATACAGGCTATACTTAATGATACCAAGACAAATAATATCAACATCACAAAATATAAAACTGGATGAATAGGACATGTTGCATCAAAAAGAAGAGGAGATAAAATATAAATCAGACTGCTCATCATCATTAAATGAATAAATGCTGATAAAAATAAAGACAAAACTGCAAAATATTCAGGTATATGATTGGCCATATACATTTTCTTAATATCTGTTCCATAAATTTCAGCAATAGATGGTGGTAAACCAATATATGCCCCCATCGAAACACCCATGACTGTCATAGATGCCATCAATGTTTCTTGAGACTCAGGCATGATGGATGTAAAAACACTGCCCATCATTAAGAAAAAGAGTAATGGCACTAAATAACATGTGATTAATAGTGAACGAGAACGGATATCCATTTTCCATTGTAAATAAATCCCATAACCTAATGCTTTCATATTTCATTTCTCCTTGCGACTTCTAAAAAGTGCTGTTCCAAAGTCCCACGATTGACTGTCATATCTAAAATATCAAGATTTTGTTTTTGATAGTCCTGACAGATTTGCATCAATGTCTGTTGAATATGTTGTGTCGTATAAACTTCTTCTCCTTCTTGACTATTGACCTTAATATAATAATATCGTCCAAGTTGTTTCGCTAATTCTTCTACTGTTCCTATAAAAGCCATTTTTCCTTGCCTTAATATCCCAATACGATCACATAAGCTTTCCACTTCATTCATATCATGACTCGTCAAAACAACCGTCATTCCTTGTTTTTGACATTGGATAATATTTTCATGCAGGGCTTTTCGTCCAGCGACATCTAATCCTGCAGTCGGTTCATCTAGAAAAAGCAGATCAGGATGTCCCATCAAAGCCAATGCCAGATGAAGACGACGTTGTTGTCCTGTCGAAAGTTCCCTATATGTCTGATCAGCTATTTCTTGAATACCTAATGCCTTGACTATATCTTCATCTAACTGTGCATGCTTCCATTTTGAAAACAACTTCATAGCTTCTTTCACTTTCATATAAGCAGGTAAAGCTGAAGATTGAAGCTGAATGCCTATTTGACCATGAATTTCAATCTGCCCCTCATCATATTTTAAAAATCCTTCCAGGCATTCTAAGATTGTTGTTTTCCCAGCACCATTCATTCCTAATATGCCAAAGATTTCCCCTTTTTTCACATCAAAACTAACATCCTTTAAAACCTCAAGTGTCTGATACTTCTTTTTCAAATGTGAAACGTGCATAATCGTATCCATCATCATTCCCCCTCAAATGGATTATCTCCTAATTTTTGAAAATAAATTTCTAATGCCGGTTTCAAATAATCATTGACTTCATTTTGTTTTTGAATCCATTCCTGATTTTGGGCATCAGTTAAATGATCAAATTTCATTAAACGTGGCAATAAACTCATATCCCCTTGTGTAAATTCCATAATCAAATTCCAAAACTGACCTGTCATCTGCTGGACCTGTTCATCTTCTGGAGGAAGATGTTTTGCCTTCAGCTTTAAGATGTCTTCATTGATTTGATGAAATCGTTGAATAAATTCCTGACCACTATCTTTATCAAACTGTTGACGAATATGTTCCAATGTTTCATTATCAAAATGTTTAATTAACCAATAATACTCATTATCCATTTGAAGATTCACAATGATATCTGCATATTTTTTAAAATCAACCGTCTGCATTTGATTGACTTCAATCTTTAAGGCTTTAATGGCTGATAATGTATTTTGAAGCTGTTTGATTTTTTCTTCAATCATGACTTCCTGTTGATGAAGCGCATGTTCTACTTTTTGAGGTGTATCTAAAACTTCTATCCTATTTTTAATATCATCTAAAGTAAAACCTAATGATTTTAAAGATTGAATCTGATGAAGTAAAATCATATCCTGATAAGTATAAAGACGTCGACCTCCTTCACTTTCACCGCTAGGATGTAACAAGCCTTTTTGATCATAAAACTGTAATGTGCGAACAGTTGTTCCCATCTTTTTTGCAAGTTCTCCAACTGTCATATATTTCTGATTATTCATTTTCCAACCCTCCTGCTTTTATTATAATTCATGACGTTACGTCACAAACAAGCATTTTTGTCGAAAATATATATATAATCTCTTTGTATTTCGATATGAATTCCCCTATAATAAGATTTGGGGTGAAAGTATGAAATTGCTTGCTAGTGATTTTGATAATACATTATGGTTTGAAGATCATATGAAAGATGAAGATGTTAAAGCTATTCATGAATTTCAAAAACATGGACATCTGTTTGGTATTTGTTCTGGGCGAAGTTTGAGTGGTATTTTACGTCCTTCAAAACCTTATGATATTCAGTATGATTTTTTTATTTTATTAAGTGGGGGACTCATTTTAAATAAGGACTATGAACCTATTTTTGAAAGTCAGATTCCTATATCCTTAGTCAAAGACATCTATGAATTTACTGGCAAACAAAATATGTCGATTGTTCATAATGATGTGACATATCATCTTAATACAAAATTTCAAGATCATATTTTTGATCATGAAATTCATTCTTTCAATGAGCTTCCTTTTACACATATTCAGGCTTTTTCATTTCACTATCAAGATCATGAATTAGACCTGGCTCAAAAGATGACACGTCTCATTATTGACAAATACGGTCATCAAATTGAAGCTTTTCAAAATAATCTACATATAGATTTAGCGATGAAAGGCTGTTCAAAAGGAAAAGGTATTCAAATCATTGAAAAATATTTCCACTTATCCCATGATCATGTTTATGGAATTGGAGATAACTATAATGATTTACCTATGTTAGATGCCATTCAACATAGTTATTCTTTTGATTATGCTCCCTTACCAGTTCAAAGACATGCCAAGAAAATTGTTTCACAATTGTCCAAGTGTATTTTAGATATTGAAAAATAATTTTATTTTTAATAAAAATAAAGCATCTTTTTTCGCTTATTTCAAAATTATCTATTCATAAATTGACAAATGTATACAAAAATGATATTATCAATGCAATAACAAAGGAGGACATTTTCATGCGGATTTGTAAACATGAATATATCATAGCCGATCATATGAGAGTGTCTAGATTGTTGTCAAAGAAAACCATATCTCATGAAGAATGAGATTTTTTATTTAGAGGGGGTATCATATGAAAATTGGTGTTATTGGTCTAGGAACTGTTGGGTTTGGCGTTGTAGAAATCTTAACACAACAAAAAGAAAGATTAGAAAAGCACATTCATGAAGAAGTGACAGTTAAATATGGCTGTGCCTTAAACGAAGTGACTTTACCAGATGGTATCATCTATACCCAAGATTTTCATGATGTTTTAAATGATGATGAAGTTGATGTTGTGGTAGAATTAATTGGTGGAACAACAATTGCTAAAACAATCATTTTAGAAGCCTTAAAAAAAGGGAAACATGTTGTCACTGCAAACAAAGCATTGATTGCACATGATGGCCAGGAAATCTTCGAAACTGCAGCCAAGTATCATGCTAAAATCTATTATGAAGCTGCTGTGGGTGGTGGTATTCCTGTCGTTGTTCCGGCTAAAGAAGATTTAATTGCTAATGAGATTGAGAAAATCGAAGGTATTTTAAATGGAACAACAAATTTCATTTTAACATTAATGGAAACAGATAATTTGGATTTTCAGGAAGCTCTCACAATAGCTGATGGCTTAGGATATGTAGAAGCCGATGCCAGCTTGGATTTAGATGGGATTGATGCTGCACATAAGATTTGTATTTTAACTATGAATGCTTTTGAGATTTTCTTTGATTTCAATAAGATTCAATGTACAGGTATTCGAAAAGTCACAAAGAAAGATATAGACTATGCTAAAAAATTAGGATACCGTATTAAGTTGATTGCACAGGCTAAAAAACTTGATCATGGTTATGGAATTGATGTTTCTCCTACCTTAATTGGTATAAAAGACATTGTTGCGAATGTGAATCAAGCATATAATGTAGTAGAAATCACTTGTAATTATTTAGAAAATGTGATTTTCTATGGTAAAGGTGCTGGGCGTTATGTCACTGCCAGTGCTGTTGTGAGTGATATCATCAAAACACATCAACCAACAATATGGCAACATCAATATCAATATGTAGAAGAGATTTATCCAATTACATATTCTAAATATTATATCAGATGTGATCATCCTCTAGATATTGACTATGAAATGTATTATTCTCAAGATCATGATCATATCTACATTACAAATCCTATTGAACTGAATGAGTTAAAACAACAACTTCAAGATGAAACCTATAATTTATTGAAAGTAAGGGGTTAAAATAACATGAAAATAATTGTTCAAAAATTTGGTGGAACCTCAACACGTAGTATTGAAACACGTGAACATATGTATAAAAATATTATTCGTGAACACGATAAAGGCAACAAAGTTGTTGCTGTGGTCAGTGCGATGGGGCGCTATGATGATCCCTATGCAACAGATACCCTTCTATCCATTGTTCATACAGATCAATTAACAGATGAAGAAATTGATCGTTTAACAAGTATTGGAGAAACGATTTCAACACTTGTTGTCAAAAGTGAACTGGCTAAAAAAGGCTATGTTGTAGACACGGTAACAAATGCCGAACTGGGTATTTTGACAGATTCACATCATCAAAATGCAACGATTACAACCGTAGAGGGAAAACATATTTTAGATAAACTTAAAAATGCTGATATTGTGATTTGTCCAGGATTTCAGGGATATTCTCAAAATGGAAAAATTACTACTTTAGGTCGTGGTGGCAGTGACTTATCTGCCGTTGCTATTGGTGTTGCAATAGATGCCAATGAAGTTGAAATATATAGTGATGTTAACGGTATTTATACAGCTGATCCTCGTATTGTTCCTGATGCGATGAAATTAAATTATATCAGTTATTCAGAAATGCTGGAACTTTCTAAAAATGGCGCTAAAGTTCTCAACCATCGTTGTGTACAATTGGCTGCCAAACATGATATTGTGATTCATGCAAGAAGTTCTTTCGATGAAAGTCAAGGAACATATGTGTTAGGAGATGAAAAAATTATGAAAGATCATTTAAATCAATTCATTATATCTGGAATTACTGGTTCACAAAATGAAGCGAGAATTACTCTCGTTGGTGTTGATGCCAAAGTCAATGGTGCTGGTGAACTCTTTGAAAAAATTGCTGATGCTAATGTCAATGTCAATGTCTTCAGTCAGGCATTAGTCGGTGGCGGTAGAATGGATATTTCTTTAATCATTAATGATAAAGATGTTCCTGCTGTCGTTGAAGTCATTAATGATTTAAAAGAAACATTACAGGCTAAAAAAACGATTGTGCGAGGAAATATTGGAAAAGTGGCTGTCATTGGTGTTGGTATTAAAAATAATAAAGGTATGTTCCAAAAAGTTTATAATACACTCATGAGCCATGATATTAATGTGGAAATGACTTCTTGTAGTGAAATTAATATTTCTTGTTATATTGATCGAGATGATGTCAAAAGAGCACAGGTTTTATTACATGAAGCATTCTTAGGTTAGGAGGACTATAAAAATGAAAAAATATAAAGTTGCAATTGTTGGAGCTACTGGTGCAGTGGGTAGAGAAATGTTAAGATGTATTTTTCAGTTTCACTTCCCATTTGAAAGTTTAAAATTATTAGCTTCTTCAAGAAGTGCTGGAAAAGTGATTGAATATGAAGGACATGAATTTGTTGTTGAAGAATTAACTGAAAATTCATTTGAAGGTATTGACGTTGCTTTCTGGAGTGCTGGTGGAAGTATTTCTGAAAAATATATGCCTTACGCTGTTCAAGCTGGTTGTATCAATATTGATAATACTTCTCATTTTAGAATGGATCCTGATGTTCCATTAGTTGTTCCAGAAGTCAATGCCTATGCATTAAAAGAACATAAAGGGATTATTGCTAATCCAAACTGTACAACGATTCAAATGGTCAGTGCTTTAAATCGTTTAAATGAATATTTTGATATTGAAAGAATTATTGTGTCAACTTATCAGGCTGTTTCAGGTGCTGGTGTTGCTGGAATGGAAGAATTATATCGTCAGTCACAAGAAGTTTTAGATGGTAAAGAACCTGTTGCCAAAACATTACCTTGTGCTTCTGATAAAAAACATTATCCAATTGCTTTCAACTGTATTCCTCAAGTGGATAAATTTGATTTAGATAATCATTTTACAAAAGAAGAAATGAAAATGGTGAATGAAACAAAGAAAATCTTTAATAAAGATATCAAAGTTAATGCCACTTGTGTCCGTGTTCCCGTACTCAGAGGACATAGTGAATCTGTTTATATCGAAACAAAAAAACCAATTGATATGGATAAAGTCTTTGAATTATTATCAAATTCTCATGGTGTTGAACTCTATGATGATATTGAAAATCAGATTTATCCTATGGCAACTCTATTTATTGGTGATGAACTTGTCCATGTGGGGCGTGTCCGTCAAGATTTAGATAATGATCATGCTTTAAGCTTATGGATTGTGGCTGATCAGCTTATGAAAGGTGCTGCATACAACTCTGTTGATATTGGCTTAAAGATGATAGAGATGGGATTGTTATAATGAGTCATAAAGTCTTCCAGATGCCCTTTTCTCAAATCTATTCTTTACTGCTTCAAAAAGCATTGAAAAAAGGACGTAACCAAGAAGAAGTTGATACAGTCATTCAATGGTTAACAGGCTATCATCAGGAACAAATTCATGCAATGTTGGAAACATCTATTGATTATGAACATTTCTTTCTTCAGGCACCATGCTTAAATGAAAAACGATTTTTAATCAAAGGTAGTATCTGCGGTGTTAAACTAGAAACCATTGAAGATCCTATGATGCAAAATATACGCTATCTTGATAAACTGATAGATGAACTGGCTAAAGGAAAAAACTTAGATAAAATATTAAGAAAATAACGAAGTGAATTTTATTTCACTTCTTTTTTTATTCAAAAAAAGAAGATGAACATTCATTCATCTTCCCTTAATTCTTAACAATACGATAATATGTTCTTGATGTAAAGACATAGACAATCGCATAAACAATCGCCACAATAATGACTGAGATGATTGTACATGTAATAAACACCTCTGTTCCACTCAAAACAATATAACTAAACATCATAGTTATCAAATGGAAAGCAAATGCCATGTGAATAACTGAAGCTATCAGTGGTAAAAAGAAGAAGATTAAAACTTGAGAACGAATAGTCTGTTTCACTTCTTTTGTACTCATACCAACTTTTTGCATAATTTCAAAGCGTTTTTGATCTTCATAACCTTCTGATAACTGTTTATAGTACATAATTAATATTGTAGCCATTAAAAATAAGATGCCTAAGAAAATACCTAAGAAAAATAAACTTCCATACAATTCCATCAACATGATTCTGACTTCATATAATGAAGAACGATAGAAAGAAATACCTCCCTGTTCTGTCTCTGTTTCTAAGACAAAGTTATCTAAACACTTTCTTAATATGTCTTCAGCTTCTTTTTCTTGAGACTGATCATGATATACAATAGAAAGATTTTCTGTTGGTTGGATAGTATCTCCAAAGAAATGTGACATCATTTCTTGAATAGCTTCTTCATCTTTCATAATAACTATCAGATTTCTTTGCGCAGTAGGATTTTCATTAGGTAATAAATAGGGTTGATGCACAACTTCCTGAATTGGATATTTTTGTTGATCTATATCTAAAGTATCTCCAAAGTCAAAGAAATTACTGCTCACTAAAATATTCTGACCACTTAATTGAACATTTTGATGATAGGCACGATTATATTCATCCTGTGTCATACCTACTAAATATCCCACAACAAAATTTCCTGTTTCCTTATCTGTTAAAATATGATTATTTCCAAAACGTACACTGACTGAATATCTTTTGGTATGAATAAAACTATCAATACCAATATCATGATTCTCTAATTCAGTCTGCATTTGTGAATAAATCTTTGCAAACTCCTGATCACTTGGCAATGTTCCATCATCATAGCCATAAACTTTAAGCTGAAAACTATCCTGCTGATAAGCTGTAATTGTATCTTCAATTCCAAAATAGAGTGAGACTGTACTTGACAACATAACCAATATACATGTACATAAAATACAGATACTAGCCAGTCCTACAGCATTTTGTTTCATACGATAAATTAACTGAGACACAGAAGTAAAGTGTTTTGTCTGATAATAGAAATGCTTATTTTTCTTTAAAAGTTTTAAAATTGTAATAGAACCTGCAGTAAATAAACAATAGGTTCCAATAATAACCAAGATAACAGCTACAAAAAACAAAACCATCGCTGTCGTTGGATCATCAATCGTAATAGCAATATAATATCCTAATCCAAGTGTTACCAAACCAATGATTGTCATCAGCCATTTGGTCTTCGGTTCTTTTTCACCACTTTGAGAACCTCTTAATAATTCAATAGGGTTTGATAATTGAATTTGAATCACATGAATGAGATAAGAAGCCAAATAAATAGGTAAAAAGACAATAACTGTAACTAGAAAAGATGACCATGAAATATGAAATGTCAAGGTTGTAGATAGTCCCATTAAATGAATCAATACTAATGAAACCAGTTGACTAAAAATAATACCAAAAAGAAATCCCATAACAAATGAAATCAATGTTGTGATGATGGTTTCACACAACATCATCATCATAATGTGTTTCTTTTCTAACCCTAAAATATTGTATAAGGCTATTTCTTTTTTTCGACGTTTCATCAGGAAACTATTCATATAAAATAAGAAAATGACAGAAAAGATAACCATCACAATAATTCCTAAATTCAAGATGATCTGCATTGTACTTGAACCCGTTGCCATTTGTTCTAAACCTTTATGTGATGCTAGATAATTAATTAAATAAAACATCATGACAGTAAAGGAACTTGTTAATAAATATGGAAAATATAACTTAGAATTCTTTTTGAGATTGGTTAATGCCAGACGGGGATAAAAGAAAGATTTCATTTTATTTCCCTCCTGTCGCAAGTAATGTTAGTGTATCTGAAATACTTTGATACATTTGCTGATTCGTTTGATTTCCTTTGTAAATTTGATGGAAAACTTCACCATCTCTAATAAATAAGACTCTTGAAGCATAGCTGGCTGCTTTAGTACTATGAGTCACCATTAAAATTGTTTGCCCTTCCTGATTGACTGTATCAAAAATTTCCAACAATTGATCCGTTGACTTTGAATCAAGGGCACCAGTAGGTTCATCTGCCAGAACAAGTTGAGGATGTGTAATGAGTGCTCTTGCAACAGCAACTCTTTGTTTCTGTCCACCAGATATTTCATATGGATATTTCTCTAATAAATCCTCAATACCCAGTTTTGGTGCTAAAGCTTTTAATTTCTGTTGCATAACAGGATAAGGTTCTTTAGATAAGACAAGTGGTAAGAAAATATTATCTTTGATAGAAAATGTATCTAATAGATTAAAATCCTGAAATACAAAACCAAGATTCTTTCTTCTAAACTGTGAGATTTCTTTTTCCTTTAAATGGGTAATATCTTGACCATTTAATAAGACCTGTCCACTGGTTGGCTGATCTAATGAAGCCAGAATATTTAATAAAGTTGTTTTCCCGCTTCCAGATTCACCCATAATCGCAACATACTCACCTTCTTCTACACTAAAAGTAACATTGGATAATGCCTGTACCTGTTGATTTGAAAAATGTGTTGTATAAATTTTCTTTAAATTTTTAACTTCCAGTAATGACATTTTAACTCCTCCTTTGTACACTTATAGTTTATAAAAAAAGAGAAATATGTACCATTGATTTATCTTACAATTTCTCTGTTATAACTTACATTTCTGTAAGATTTATTCAACTTGCAAATCCTTAACATGAAAATCAATCATCACTGTTGTTCCCACTCCTTGAGTTGACTGGATATGAATAGGATGTCCTAAATATTTTAATATGCGAGCACATAAATATAATCCTAGACCACTTGCTTTTTTATCCATTCTTCCATTATATCCTGTAAAGCCTTTTTCAAACAGTCTTGGTAAATCCTCCTGTTTAATCCCAATACCCGTATCTTCAATATATAAAACTTCATCTTCAACAAAAATATGTATGCCACCTGTTTTGGTATATTTCAATGCATTGGATAAAATCTGTTCCAAAACAAAGGATAACCATTTGGCATCAGTCAAAACCTGTAAATCTATTGGATCAATTTTTAAAGTTAATTTCTTTTGAATAAAAAAAGTTGCTTGTTTTTTTATGACATCTTGAATGAGCTCATTGAAATCATAACGTTTGATACGTAAATCAGAAGAAATCTGTTCTAATTTCATATAATGTAAAGCCATATCTACATATTGTTCAATTCTTAAAACTTGTAAAAGCATATCGTTTGTTGAAGCACTTTGAGATGTAATTAAAAGTCTTAATGCAAAAATAGGTGTTTTGATTTGATGAACCCATAAAGTGAAATAATCTAACATATCCTGATTATGTATTTCATGTTGTTCTTTCATTTCTTTTAATAAATGATGGATCTGATGAATCAATAATTGATATTGAGTTTCAATATATCCTGAACTTTGTGGTAAATCTAATAAAATCATATCTTCTAATTGAAAGATTGATTCTAAATTATTCGTTTTTTGATAATAGAAAAAATAATCAATCGCAAAATAAACAATCAATAAAACCAGACATAAAATAGTCGCATAGATGACAGCTTCAATGAAAACATTATATAAATAAAGAATCAGACAAAAAATACCAATGCATGATAAATAGAGAATATAAAAAGCTTTTTTATCATAAAAATAATGCAGTAATCTATTCATAAGCCAGCTTATAACCTAATCCTTTTTTTGTTTGAATAAGATGTTCAATATGAAAATCATCTAATTTCTTTCTTAATCTATTCATATTCACACTTAAAGTATTATCATCTATAAATTCATTGCTTTGCCATAATGCCATCATTAAATCATCACGTGATACAAATACTTCTGATTTTTCAAAGAGAACCTGTAAAATCTTTAATTCATTTTTCGTCAGTTCAATAGTCTGATGATGATAAGAAATAGTAGCATCTAAGATATTTAAAACCAAATCTTTATATGTTAAAACCTGCATAGATTTAGAAAAAGAATATGTACGACGAAGTAACGCCTGAATTTTCGCTGTTAAGACATGAAAATCAAAAGGTTTTGTGATAAAATCATCTGCTCCCATAGAAATAGCCATGACAATATTCATATTCTCATTGGCAGATGAAATAAAGATAATAGGCACTGAAGATACTTTACGAATCTGTTCACACCAATGATATCCATTATAAAAAGGTAAGGAGATATCTAATAAAATAAGTTCTGGCTGTTTTTGAAGATAAAGATCTAAAACATGTTCAAAATCATCCACAACTTCAACTTCATAATTCCATGTTTCTAAATGTTTTTGAATTGCTAAAGCGATGACTTCATCATCTTCGACAATCATGATTTTTTGCATTTTCATCACCCACTCCAATTCCATTATAACATATCTTGATAAAGGTTGTGCATAGCTTTTATACGCGACTTGATGTCATCATGTAGATACTGTGGAGAAATCACTTTAATTTGAGTTTGCATCATCATAATCCAGCCAATCAATCCTTCTGAAATAGAAACATCTTCAATTGTTAATAATAAACGTTCCTGATATAAACGCTGTACTCGCATATTCAATCCAAAACGTGATACTATCTCTCTTAACTGTTTATAATCACATTCAATAACCAATGTATCACGATGATGAGATATAAACATATTCATCATCTTTTCAATTTCATTTTGGATATCAAATTGTTCCTGAACATTGATATATCCTTTATTTAAAGTCTGAATAGCACGCATACGATCAATACGATAATTGGTTAATTGTTGGGGATGTTTTTCATTATAGGCAATCATATAATAATGATTATTTTGAGAAGTTAAAGAATAAGGAGAAACAATATATTGAGCATCTTTATTCCCTCTTTGTGAAGCCACCTCTATGAATTGATGATTTTGAATATCATAATCAATATACTGAAAAGAAATAGCTTTTTGATGTTCAATAGCTTTCATAATAACTGTTAAATTAATAAATAGAGAAAAAGAATGCTGACGTTCACTTGGCTGAAACAAGACGAGACGCTTTTGTTGATGAAAAGAAGATACTGTGAGAAGTTTCTTTTGTAAATGTTGCTGATCTTCTCTATTTAAATCCTGATGAAAGGCAATCTGATCTAATAAAAATTGTAATTCACCATCCTCAAATATATCTTCATCTATCCTATAACCTAATTTATGATAAGAGACAATCAAATTTCTACCTATCCAACTATTAAAAAAATCATTGATTTGTTTGATACAAGAATAAACAGTTTTAATATCAATCTTCATATCCTGTTTCATTAAAGCTTCCTGTATTTCTAAAGCTGTAATGGCTTTATTTGGCGTTTGTAAAATCATCTTCAGTACATAAAACATTCTTTTTCCCATAATAGACTCCTAATGACTCATAACAAGCTGATAACTTTTCTTCCTGTTGTAATGACGCATTAATGAAAGATAGTCTTTCATGCTGTAGCTACAAAGCAAATCTAAGACAACTTCATCCTGGCAGTCATCTAGCTTCAATAAATATTGATAGGCTAAATGATATTCATCTTCCAATAGACATATTTTAGCACAATCCAGTGTATCTACATGATATTGATGTTCAAGAATAGAAATGACTTGAGAAAAAGACATATTCTCAAAAGGAATCAGATATCGGATCACACAATATTCTTGTAATGTTATTGTTTTTTTAGCTATTTTTTTAAAAATATCTTCTTTCAACAACAAATAATCCTGATGTGAAAACAAACTATTCATCATCATTAAATCATTTTCCATATCCTGATAATTCTGCGCCTGATATAAATGTCTTAAAGCAGCTATAAAAAGCTGTTGATAAAGTCTTTTATCATATAATAAATGACCCAGTTCTTTTTCATGTAAGCAACTGGCAAATAACTCCAATACAGATGAATCTTTCATAATTTCTAATACATAATTTTTCTTTTGAACAAAAGTGATCATTTCTTGTTTTTGATAAGTTTTTTTCATATATGTCATCTCCTTGTATTATCATTATACCCATTTTATGATTTTGAAGATGACTTTATACCTATTTTAACACCTAAAAAACGGAGTTAAAACACTTTTTTTATTTTTTATATATAGAAAAAGATTTTGCTTTATACAAAATCTTGTCCAAATGATTGATAAATACCCTGGCCGTAATAAGAAGATGGCTCATAAAGTATAGGATAGATTTTCCAGTTATCCTCAAGAATACATTGAAACCATTGTCCCTGATGTGTAAAACAATATACACAATAAAGCATACCTTCTTGATATTCCATGGCTTCTTGGTAGCGTGATAGATGAAACTTATTTTTAACAAGATCTAAAATCACGGATGAACTCAATATATGATCTGTCATCCCTAAGACTTTGAATAAAACTTGACAATGTTGTTTGGATATCTGATGTTTTCTTAATAAAGAATACCTCTCTTCATAAGACAGCTTGGATAAAGATAAAATGTTTTTCTGAATAACTTGCCACTGTTTATAATCCTTCAATAATTCATATAATAACTGACAGTCAGGATAAGATAAATAAATCACTGTTTTTATCCATAATGTGCCTTCATTTTTAAACACAGGCATATCACTTTGATAAATCCAATATCCACCCAGCTCCTGTTTTTTATGTTTATTCCCAGCCAAAATATAATCCTCAATATTCAATGAGAAATCTTTATATTCTTGGCCTGCACCATTTAAAGCATAACTGACTTTATGGTTTTGTTCATCAATCATCTCTTTCCATAGAGGAGGTAGAGTGTTTTCATCAAGAATATAAGGATGTTCCACCGTTCCATTTCCATCACGTATTGTATATTTCAGTTCATTAAGAATTTGATTATTTGGATTGACAGATCTTCTTTTTATAAACAAAACAATGGCTAAAACAAGTAAAAACATCATCATGATAGAATCAAAGATAATACAAACAGGCTGTGGATTCGTTATTATCCCTATGATTAATGAAAGACATACACTGAAAGCCATCAAAACATTCAACACACAATAGAAAATATGTTCTTTAAAATAAAGAAATATTCCAAAATAAATGATCCACAATAATAAATGAATACCATTCATATATGAAAATTGATATTCAATGTTAGCCATAAATGCACATATAAGAGCTCCTACGTACTCTAAAAAATACCATTTTCTATTCATATATACTCATCCTCTCTTTCATTATAACAAAGATTTTGATGACATAAAAACAAAAGTTAATATTAAAATAATTTTTTATAATTTATTTATAATAAAAATATTTTTAATAATCACTTTCTTAATTTCCTTATAAAAAAGACAATGAATATTATTTACAATACTCATTGTTGCTTTCTATTGAAATATCTTTATCAAATATTGATTCTATTATACGATTATTTTTCAAATGGTTGATAAGTACCCTTTCCATAATAAAGAGATGGTTCATAAAGAGTTGGTTTCACTTTCCATACGCCTTCTCTCATTTGTAAAAACCAGTTATCATAATAATAGATACAATAAGCACAATAAATCATTCCATCCTGATGTTCCATTGCTTCCTGGTAATCTTCTTTTTGAAAACTGAATTTGATAAATGACTTTATGATATCTTGATCAAATATATTATCTTTTTGAGCAATAACTTTCAACAAACTCTTGGCAGCATCTTGTGGAATCTGATTGTCTATTAAAAATTGATAACTCTCTTTATAGGATAAGTTTAACACATGTGATATATTTTCTTGAATCATTTGCCACAGATGATCATCACAAAGCATCTGATATATATTTTTGACATCATCATGCGAAAGATAAACGACACCTTTCATCCAAAGGGTTCCATTTTCCTTTAAAGCAGGCATATCACTTTCATATTTCCAAAAACCACCATAATCTTGTTGGAGATGTTTTTTTCCTACCAATACCTTATCTTTAAAACCAAATGTTGAATCTTCGTATTCTTGACTTCCACCATTGAGTGCATACATCACTTTATGATATTGATGTTCTATTTCATCATTGATGGTAAGCGTCTGATCAATATCTAATCTATATGGATAAGATATTGTTCCATCTCCAGGCAAGTCTTTGTGCTGAATATCTTGAGATAATTCCATATTTTGATTTTGACGATTCCATCTCTTTTTGAAAAGCATGATGATAAAATAAAGAATAAAAGATAGGGATAAAATACTATCAAAAATAATAGGAACTGTAGAAGGATTATTGATGATTCCCTGAATTAAAGAATAATCAATACCTATTCCCGTTAATAAGCCTGATATGGGATAAAGGATACTTTCTTTAAAAAAGAATAAACAAATGAAAAAGAAGATAAAAAGAAACGGCTGTATAGTATTCATATAAGTGAAATGATATTCACTATTTAAATTCATTATACAAAAAATTCCACCAATGCATATAGCCAAGTTTCTCATCTTGATATTCATACATATCACCTCTACTTTTATTATATCAAAAAAAGCTGAGTTTCCTCAGCTTATTCGTCTAGTAATTGTTTTAATTCTGCAATTTTTTGATTATATTCTTCAATATGACGATACATATCCATGACTTCTTCATCAACAACACCTGATGTCTGAATTTGTTGATAATAATATTTTCCTAAGTCACGAAAAACATCATCACGATCAGATTCTAAATTTTTCATTTTAAGCTTCAATTTGGCAGTACCAGCTAATTCCTGTGTTTTATCAATAGCCTCTTCTGTCAATTTCGCTGCTTTTTTTGTGAGATCATCAAATAAAGGCATTTGTTCATTCTCCTATCCTGTATATTTTTTGATATATTGTACACCAATACCTCCAACTCCCATATGAGCACCGACAACAGCTGGAAGTTCTCTTAACTCTAATTCAACATTTCCAATTTTTTCTAAAACCATCTGTTTCACTTCTAAAGCTGAACTTTCACATAAGACATGTTCAATTGTAACTTTATATTCCTTAGCATTGACACCTAATTCGACCATGCGATTCACAAGTGTAGCTTTGGCTTTAGATAAGGTTCTGACTTTTCCAAGTACATCTATTTTACCACCCAAGTCATAATTTAATTCCATCACTGGAACAATTTTCAACATGCTGGCAAGTAATGCCACTGCTGGCGTAATACGACCACCTTTCTTTAAATGTTCTAAGTTAGGGGCCATAATAATCGTTCCAGATTGTTCAATCATGTTTTCAAGAATGTCTTGAATTTCACCAATACTCTTACCTTCTTGAATCAATTTGGCAGCAGTGAATACTAAATATTTTTGATTGCCTGCAGTTCCTTTTGTATCAATTAAAGTGATTGGAATACCCACCATTTCTCCAGCAACTTTCATCCCATTTAAAGTTGATGATAATCCTGTCGCAATGGGTAATCCAATAACTTCATCATAACCAGCATCTTTGATTTTTTGTAAAATATTCACCAGTTCCCCTGTTGCAGGTTGAGAAGTCATGACCATGATATCCTCTTTTTCCATAGTTTCAAAAACTTCCAAACTGGTAATGTCTTTTTGATCTAAATACGTATGATTTTTCATCGTAATACATAAAGGCACAATAAATATACCTTGATCTTCATATTGATTTAATTCTATTTGACAGCCACTATCAGCTAATACTGCAATTTTAGCCATCTCAATCCCTCACTTCCAAAAGTTAATTTTTCTCTCATTATTATAACACTTTTGACAATAAAATGAAATCATATATAATAAAGAAAGAAAGGTGTGACATCATGATTTCTATTGAAGATTATACAAGCCATACATTAGTTATTAAAAAATCTGAATTCGTTTGTCATTTGATTCCCTGTAGTCAAATTGAACAGGCTAACGATATGATTACAAAATATAGCGATCCACAAGCTACACATAACTGTGTCGCCTATATTATTGGTCCTCATGAAAGAGCATATGATGATGGTGAACCATCTGGAACGGCGGGTATGCCTATGTTAAATGTTTTAAAAATGCAAGGTTTAACAAATATGATAGCGATTGTGACCAGATATTTTGGTGGCATTAAACTTGGCGCTGGGGGATTAACACGAGCATATAGCCAAAGTGTAGCTGAAGCCCTTAAAGTCGCTCATATCGTTGAAAAAGAACTGGTTGATTTATATAATATAACAGTTGACTATACATATACACGTAAACTTGAGCATTTATTAAAAGTTCATCACATCAAGTGTATAGATATTCAATATCAAGAACAAGTTTCTTATCAATGTTATTTACATAACCTTGATTTTCTGGATATGATTCAAGATTTCACAAACAATCAGTTTCAAGCCGAAAAAATAGGCAGTGACTATATCCCAAAAGATGTTTGACACTTATATGCAAAGTTGTTATAATTTGAATATGATGAAAACAATAAGACTTGTCTGTACGCTCAACAGTCATGTCTTTTTTATTACAAGGAGGACGTATGGGGTTTTTAGAAATATTGATCATTGGTGTCGGGTTATCCATGGATGCTTTTGCGGTGAGCATCTGTAAAGGCTTATCAACACGCATGCTTAAACTCAAACACGCTTTGATTTGTGGTGGTTATTTTGGCTTTTTTCAAGGCATTATGCCATTTTTAGGATATGTATTAGGTATTCAGTTTAAAGATAAAATTGAAAGTATTGATCATTGGATTGCTTTTATCTTATTAGCTTTAATTGGAATCAATATGATTAAAGAAGCTTTTGAGGATGAAGAAACATGTAATACAGAATTTTCACCTAAAGTCATGATTCCTTTAGCGATTGCTACTTCCATTGATGCTTTAGCTATTGGTGTTACTTTTGCTTTTTTAAATGTCAATATTTTATCAGCTGTTTCTATCATTGCCTGTACAACTTTTGTGATTTCAATGATAGGTGTGAAAATCGGACATGTCTTTGGTATGAAATATAAATCTAAAGCTGAAATTGCTGGTGGTATTATTTTGATAGGTATGGGTATTAAGATTTTATTAGAACACCTTCATATTTTTGGTTAATCATTCAAATTTTATTCATATTGAGGTAAGATAATAGATAAGAGGTGAAAGATTATGAATGATGTCGCAAAATTATATCAAGTCTATATCAATAGAGAAGTTCAAGTCGCTAAAAATGAAATATTAAACACAACAAGAATCAATCAAAAGATTTTATCTTTTTTACATGATTTATCTGAAGTTGCACTTGAATCAAGATGTTATTTATTTTGGGAAAAAGAAGAACCTGTCAATCATCAACAGTTATTAGAAAACTATCTTGAAGGTTTAACGATGTTAATGTCTATTGGTTATGAATTACGTATTGACAGTATTAAAAATCATACAGAAATTCCTGAAAATCAAGATCTTTATTCTTTATTTTTCAAGATTTATCAATCTATTTTAAATGTTCAAAAACAATACTCTAGTGAAGACTATCAAAATACTATTGATGATTATTTTACATTAGGTTTTAAATTAGGTATTGATATTGATGAAATCATTGATAATTATCAAAATGATTAATCCTCATTCTATGAGGATTTTTTTATATGAAAAAGCAATCACTGATGTCGTGATTGCTCATCCATTTTCTTTAATTCATTTAATAATTCTATTGTATGTGGTAACCATTGACCGATTGTTTGAATCATAATCACTATTTCATTTTTAATGTATTTTAACTGTGGTTTATCAAATAAACGATTAACCAATTCAAAAAGCTGATCACCTGCAATATGGGCTGAAAATTCCTGTGTCAACATGATTTGAACATATCCACCTGCATCTTTGACTTCATCAATGAAAGGCTGTGTACATAAAATTTCATATTTTCTTTTCAATACAATATTATTCACTTCTCTAGGCAATGTTCCATATAAATCTTTTAATTCTTTTTCTAAAGATTGTAACTGTGTTAAATGTTGCGCTTTATATATACGTTGATAAAGATTTAATTTTTCCATATCATTTTCTACATAATTTTCAGGAATATAACCATCAACATTGACATTTTGAACAGGCACTTCTTTTTCTTCTTTTTTCTCTCCCGTTTTTTCTTCAATAGCCTCCTGAAGAATCCTCATATACATATCAAAACCAACTGTATCAATAAATCCAGCCTGTTCTCCTCCTAGTATATCACCAGATCCACGAATAGATAAATCACGCATAGCAATCTTATATCCACTACCTAATTGTGCAAATTCTTTAATCGCCTTTAAACGCTTCGTTGCTTCTTCATTCATTTGCTTGTTCTTTGCATACAATAAATATGCATAAGCCAAACGTTCACTACGACCAACACGTCCTTTAATCTGATAAAGCTGCGATAAACCAAAACGATCAGCATTTTCAATAATAATGGTATTGGCATTAGGAATATCAATACCGGTTTCAATGATCGTTGTACAAACCAGAATATCATATTCTTTATCTACAAAAGCCTGCATCACCTTTTCAAGTTCATCTTTGCTCATACGCCCATGTCCAATACCAATTTTTGCCTGTGGAACCAATCTGGCAATTTCATTAGCCACACTTTCAATATTGGCTGTCTGATTATGTAAATAGAAAACTTGTCCTTTTCGCCCAAGTTCACGTTCAATCACCTGTTTGACAAGCTGATTGCTTTTTTCCATGACATAAGTCTGTACTGGCAAACGATTTAACGGTGGTGTTTCAATTTGTGATAATCCACGAATTCCCATTAAAGACATTTGTAAAGTTCTTGGAATTGGTGTAGCAGTTAAAGTTAAAACATCTATTGTCTTTCTGATTTCTTTAATTTTTTCTTTCTGTTTAACACCAAAACGCTGTTCTTCATCAATACATAATAATCCTAAATCTTTAAAAACAACATCATTTGATAAAATACGATGTGTCCCAACTAATAAATCAATCTTTCCTTCCTTTAAATCACTTAAAATCTGTTTTCTTTGTTTCGTCGTTGTAAAACGATTTAATAAAGCAATAGTGACTGGAAAATTTTCAAAACGAGTAACCATCGTATGATAATGCTGTGAAGATAAAATCGTTGTAGGACATAGAAAAGCCACTTGCTTACCACCTAAAATAGCCTTAAAGCAGGCACGTAAAGCCACTTCTGTTTTCCCAAATCCAACATCTCCACATAACAATCTATCCATAGGACGTGGCATTTCCATATCAGCTTTAATTTCTTTGACTGCTTCTTTTTGATCTGGTGTCAGTTCATAACCAAAACATTCTTCAAACTGTATTTGCATAGCATCATCTTTAGGAAATGCAAATCCTGGCTGTTTCATTCTTTGTGAATATATTTCAATTAAACGATCTGCCAAATCATCAACCTTGTTTCTGACTCTTTGTTTTGTTTTTTGCCATTCTGTACTATTTAAAGAATGAATTTTTGGAACTTTTCCATCTCTGGAAGCATATTTTCGTACCAGTTTAAAATTTTCTACGGGAATATATAAAGTATCATTTCCTTTATAGGCAATATACAAGTAATCTTTTTTCACACCTCTGACTTCCAGTGTTTTAATACCCATATATTGTCCAATTCCATTGACATCGTGAACAACATAATCTCCAATATTTAATTCCGTATAATCATTGATGACTTTTGCATCTTTATATTTAATGTAGCCTTTTTTCTTTTGACTGTTAACCTTAAATAACTCTTTTTCTGTCAACAGGATCACATGTTCTTCACAAAAATCTATACCTGTTGATAAATCACCCATATAAATATTAATTCCCTGATAAATATGATCATCATGACCTACCAAGGCATAAGAGAGATGATATTGATCCAATAAATCTGTCATCATTTGAATCTGATGACTATTTTCAAGACACATAAGGATTTTATTTTGAATGAGATAATCTTTGATTTGTTGAATCAATTGATTTTCATTCAACAATGGTAATTGAATTTCTCTTGTTAAAAAGGAAATTTGTTTGTCATTCGTTCTAAAATCAACAAAGTCAATATCTGTCTTTTTTAATAATGAATCTAAACTTTGAAATAATGACAATCCTTTTACCATTTTCCCCATGTCTTGTAATTCATGAGAATAGTAGAATGTTTCTTCTACGTACTGATTATAGACTGATTTTATTTTTTCCTGACTTGATGTTACAATCAGCACATCATCAAAATAACAACGTAATGACGTTGATGATGAAAACAATCCCATGTACTGATAAAGACGAGATGAATAATCATGATTCTTAATAGATTCTATATCAATAGAAATTTCCTCATCTAAATCATCCTGATAATCAGGACACTGCGTTTGACTCTGTAATGTTTCAATCTGTGAAATCACATGTTCTATTTCCTGATCATCATAAAGCAGATCGGTCGCCGGTAAGATTGTAACTTCCTGAACATTTTCTAAAGAACGTTGTGTATTTTTATCAAAGAAACGTAAGCTTTCAATTTCATCATCAAAAAATTCAATACGAATAGGATTCTCATATTGGATAGAGTAAACATCTATAACCCCACCACGTTTTGAATAGTAAAATGGTTCATCAACACGTTGTATTATCTGATATCCACTATGGATAAGTTTTTCTCTTAATGTCAAAGGATCAATGGTCATACCTACAGATAAATGTAACTGAGAACTTTCAAAAAGAGACGGATGTGGTATATAACGTAAATAGCTTTGAGTATGGCAAATCACAACGATTGGCTGATGTTGCAGTAATAATGACAAAGTATGAATACGTTCTCCAACTAATTCCTGAGAAGAAGCCAAAGCTTCTACTCGTAATGATTCATCGCATGGAAAGAAAGCGACTTTTTGATGCAACAAAGGATACAGTTCCTGATATAAAAGCTGTGCCTGATATAAGCTATCTTTAATCACCAGCATTGTTTTTGGACAAGCGAAAAAAGCACTAGCAATGAGAATCGCCTCATCGCTAGCGTGAGATACAACAATCTCGCCTTTTCCTTTTTTCATTGCAAGATATGCTGAATTATTTTTTAAAATCTGAATAATCTTCTTCATATCTTTTCATCTCCTAATTAAAAGCATTCATTGCGGCTACAAAATCTTTATCAAGCATCATCTGAACAGCTTGTGCAGCTTTTTGAATACCATCTTCAATAAGTGGCTGCTGCTCCTTGGTAAAACGTCCTAGCACATAATCCACCACAGGTATTTGGGGATGTTTATCAATACCCACGCGAATACGTTTAAAATTTTGTGTACCTACATGAGCAATAATACTTTTCACTCCATTATGCCCTCCAGCACTTCCACTTTGTCTTAAACGTAACTTGCCTGTTGGCATATCCATATCATCATAAATCACCAGTAAATCATCGACATCAATTTTAAAGAAGTTCATGACTTGACTTACGGCTTCACCTGAATTATTCATATATGTCATTGGTTTGAGTAAAATAATATCTTCCCCTTGATATTTTAATTTGGCATATTCACCTTTAAATTTTTTTGTATTTATAGACACATGAAAATCATCTGCTAAACAATCCATAACCATAAACCCAACATTATGTCTTGTTTTCTCATATTCTTTACCTGGATTTCCTAACCCAACGATTAACTTCATATATAACTCCTATCTTACTAATATCGCTAGACAAACTCCATTCACATCTAATTGATGATCTAAAATTTTACCTTTTTCACTATGATATAAAAGTTGGAAACCATCTTCCACTTCAACCTGAAGTGTTTCTAGAGAAGCATTAAAGTATATGATAAAATCCTTATATTCTCCTTCATTTTGATGTAATGAATATTTAATCATACGATGATTAATATTTTCTGTTTTCACATTTTTACGTATCATATCATAACTTCCATATCTAAAACAAGGATTATTTTTTCTAAGGTGAATTAAAAACTGTACAAATTGAGTCGTATCAATTTCCATATCTTTACGATTCCAATCTAATGCATTAACCTGATCACCAGCATTATATGTATTAGAAAGTCCACCTTTTGTTCTAAAGAATTCCTGCCCACTATGCAAGAAAGGAACACCTTGCGATAAAATCACTGCGGCCATCATCAGACGTGAACGTCTTTTTCTAATCTTTTCAGATTCATCATAATTAGAAATCTGTAATTTATCATAACATGTCGCATTATCATGACATTCTACATAATTAATAGATTGTGTAATTTTCGCAAACATATCTAAATTACAAATAGCTTTCATCGCATCATTTGTTTTATACGTATCACCAGAAAAATAACCTTTTGTTTCCATCTGGTTCGTACCTCTTAATGTATCTCTAAAGAAATCATTAAAGAATCCAATATATGGTGTTTTCAAATTATTTTGAATCGTTGTACGCATCTCTTCATCTAAAGCTGTAGGCATATTCCATCCTTCACCATAAACAACAAATGAAGGATCTAAAGCTTTTCCTTGTGCATCTACAAGTTTCATTGTTTCCTGGTCAATGATACCCATTAAATCAAAACGGAATCCATCAATACCATATAAAACCTGCCAGCGTCTACACATATCTAAAATATATTTACGACACATCAGTGCTGTTGTATTTAAATCATTACCACACCATGAGCCATTAGAAAGACTACCATCTCCATTTCTTCTAAAGAAATAATAAGGCACTGTCCTTTCAAGAGCATTGATATTGACATCATGCATATGATTAAAAACAACATCCATCACAACACGTATGCCTCTAGAATGTAATGCTTCAACCATTCGTTGTGCTTCAGTAATACGCATATAACCATCGTCTGGATCTGTCACATAGCTTCCTTCTGTCACATTATAAGCTAATGGATCATATCCCCAGTTATATAGTTCCAATGGATTTTTTTCATCCACTGTCGCAAAATCAGCAATAGGCATGAGCTGTAAATGGGTAATACCTAAACATGATAAATAATCTAATCCCGTTGGATTTCCACTATCTGTTGATGTATTTAATTCTGTAAAAGCTAAAAACTTTCCTTTATGTTTCATTCCACTGGTAGAAGACATAGAAAAATCTCTGACACTTGTTTCATAAATCACCATATCTGTCATTTTTTCTAAAACTGGTAAATCAAACTGACGACATGGTACTTTTTCTAAATCCACAATAATGCTGGCACGTCCATTTGATGATGAAGAATAAGCATAAGGATCTAAAGTCACTTCATAACTGTTTGTATGTCTGATTAAATAAACATATTGTTCCAATTCTAAATCTTCACAGACTTCAACAAAATAAATACCTTTTTTTTGCCTTTTCATTGGGAACAATTCTGTTTCCCCATTCCATTTCATGACTTTCAAAATGACACCAGTCGCAAGTGGTGCCCAAACTTTGAATGTTGTTTTCTCTTTTGTATATTGATTTCCTAAATCATTATGATCATAAAAATATAATTCATCAAATTCTTCACACATAGATAGTTTGGAAAAATCTAAATAACAGCTTAAACCATAGGCATCAACAACCTTATAAACTTTTCCCATTGTAAAATTGGTATGAAATACATATTCCTGAAATCCGTCCTGACTACTATTATTCAACGAATCTCCATTCAATGGTATCAATTCATCATTTTCAATATTTTTAATATAAAATTGGCTACTAATGCCATTATAATATCCTTTAGATAAGTAAACTCTAATCTCATCAAAAGCAACTGCATAAGCTTTCATCCTTACTGCACTTTCTTCCATATAACCATCCTTTCTCTTTAACACGACTATTAACCATTCCAAGTATAACATAAACAAATCTAAAAAACTATCAAAGAATGTAACCCCTTTACTTTTCTTGTTTAGGTTTGATACTTTATATCAATTGTCATATAAAAAAACAAATATACCTTTCAATAGGTATATCTGCTTTTTATTGATGTTCTATCATCTTCATAGCTTTCATTGCTTCTCTTGCTTTATAGAAACCTTCGGCTATGTTCAATCCATGATCTCCAATTCTTTCAAAATCTGTAAGAATCTTTGTATAGACAACACTGTTCTCTGTTGTACATTTTTTATCTTTTAATCTCTTAAGCTGATTCACTGTAAACTGATGATGTGTCTTGTCTATGTTCTCTTCTATGACATCTACCTTGTCTACAATGCTACTGAACTCATCATAATTCATGATTCTCAGCTCATCTAGTATATTGACACAAAGACTGCTCATGATTCCTATCTCATCCATGGCTTCATGTGAGAATCGTCTGTCTTCACTTTGAAGTAGCTCGGCCCTTTGGGCTATGTTCACCGCATGATCTCCAATTCTTTCAATGTCTGATGATATCTTCATGAATAGACCTATGGCCTGTGATCCATCTACTGGAAATTCTGTTGAAATCGCATTTGTTGTAAAGTCTACGATATTTTTATTCAAATAGTTAATATATTCTTCATTCTTTTGTAACTTTTCATATTTGTCTTCCTTGAACTCTATCAAAAGTTCAAATGATTTACGAACATTATCTATTGCAACATCTAGCATGTTCTGTGTTTCATTGAACAACTGCGTATTCGCAATTGCACTTGTTCCAATATGATAGTCGTTTGTAAAGATACCAAAGTCTAAATATTTTAACTGCATCTTTCCTTCCAATTCTGGTTTTTCTGGTAAAATAATGAATGATAAATCGACCAGTTTTGTTCCAATTGGTAACAAGATGATTGTTGTCACAACATTAAATACTGTATGTACATTGGCAATTTGTGACACGACATTACCTGGTGTCAATGACTCCATAAACGCAGCAAATGGTGTCAGCATACTAATAATAACAAAGATAATTGTTCCTATAATATTAAATGATAAATGAATAATGGTTGTACGTTTGGCATTACGATTAGCACCAATGGAAGCCAATACAGCCGTAATACATGTTCCGATATTTTGTCCATATAATACATAAATGGCAGATGGTAATGTAATAACACCACTCATCGCTAACGCCTGTAAAATACCTACTGATGCTGATGATGACTGAATGATGGCAGTAAAGACTGCACCTACTAAAATACCAATCAATGGACTTTCAAAGTTTGCGACAATATTCGCAAATTCTGGTGAACTTCTTAATGGTGCCATAGCACCAGACATCATTTCCATCCCCATAAACAAAATACCTAAACCAGCAATAATTTCACCAATTGCATCAAGTTTCTTGCTTTTGAAAAAGGCAATTAATACAACCCCTATAAAAGCAATAATAGGTGCTAAAGCTGTAATATCCAAGGCAATCAGCTGTCCTGTGATTGTTGTTCCAATATTGGCACCCATGATGACCCATACAGCATTTTTCAATTGCATAAGTCCCGCATTGACAAATCCTACTGCCATAACAGTTGTGGCAGAAGATGATTGCATGATTGCTGTGGTTAAAGCTCCTACCAGCGTTCCTAAAAAACGATTTGTTGTCAATTTTTCCAAAATTGACTTCATCTTATTCCCGGCAGCCAGCTCCAAACCAGTTGACATCATTGTCATCCCATAAAGGAATAAAGCTAACCCACCTAGCATAGAGAATATGTTTGTCAGTTCCATCTCTTCCTCCTATTTACACACAAAACAAACTTAACATAATCTTTACATAATGTAAACATGAATTTTACAAAAAAGATTTGATTTTATCAGCTTTTGTTAAAAAATCTTAATAAAAAAATATCAACAAAGATATTCTATCCATCAAGACTCTTTATAAATAACTATTATTCCCTATTTTCAATTTTAAATGCGTAAAAAAACCAATGAGATCTAATTCTCATTGGTTTCCATTTTTTTATCTTTTCACTCTATCTAATTTCCAGATATCCTTAACGTATTCTTCAATTGTACGATCTGATGAGAAATATCCAGATTTTGCGATATTGACAAGACACATTTTAGACCACCTTGAACGATCACGATATAATTCATCTACTTTTGCCTGAGCTTTTAAGTAAGCTTCAAAATCGGCAAATAAGAAGTATTCATCATTACGATTCATCAATTCATCAAAGATCATTCTGAATTCTTCACGTGATTCATGGAATGTTCCATCAACTAATGAGTCAACAACATGTTTAATACGTGGATCATTATTATAATAATCCCATGCGTTATATTGACCATTCCATCTTAATTCATTAATTTCATTATCTTTTAATCCAAAGATAATTACATTGTCATCACCAACACGTTCAGCAATTTCCACATTAGCACCGTCAAGTGTTCCTACTGTGACAGCACCATTCATCATAAATTTCATATTACCTGTACCACTTGCTTCTTTACCAGCTGTTGAAATCTGTTCAGAAACATCTGCAGCAGGCATAATCTTTTCAGCAATTGTGACACCATAGTTTTCAATAAAGACAACTTTTAAATATGGATTTGTTTCAGGATCATTATTCACAACATCTGCAACACTATTAATTAATTTGATAACTTTCTTTGCAAAATAGTAAGCAGGAGCAGCTTTTGCACCAAAGATAAATGTTCTTGGATAAATCTTAAATTCAGGATTCATCTTCATTTGCTGATATAAATAAATCACGTGCATGATATTTAATAATTGACGTTTATAAGCATGTAATCTTTTGACTTGAATATCAAAAATACTATTCACATCAACTTTAATACCATTGTGTTTATAAATATAATCAGCTAAAACTTGTTTTCTTTGTTGTTTGACATTGTAGAATTTACCTTGAACAATAGAATCATCAACATAATCCATTAGTTTTTCTAATTCTTCTGGATGTTTAATCCAATCATTTCCAATTGTTTCATTTAATAATGATGATAATTCAGGATTTGAATAAGCTAACCATCTACGATGTGTAATACCATTTGTTTTATTGTTGAATTTCTTTGGATATAAGAAATAGAAATCTTTCATTTCCTGTTCCATTAAAATTTGTGTATGAAGTCTAGCAACACCATTAACACTAAAACTTCCTACAATTGCAAGATGAGCCATATGTACTTGTCCATCTTTTAAAATCATAACACGATTTAATAAATCTTCATCATTATCACTGATATGTTTCACATATCCAATAAATCTTCTATTGATTTCTTCAATAATCTGATAAACTCTTGGAAGTAATGCCTGCATTGTTGAAATTGGCCATTTTTCCAAGGCTTCTGATAAGATTGTATGATTTGTATAGGCACATGTTTGTGTTGTAATATGCCATGCTTCATCCCAATCCATATCATATTCATCAATTAAGATTCTCATCAATTCAGGGATGACCAATACTGGATGTGTATCATTTAACTGAATAACATTCTTTTCATGGAAATTAGATAATGATGGATAAACTCTTAAATGATTTTTAATGATTGCACGTAATCCTGCTGATACAAAGAAATATTGTTGTTTTAAACGTAATGTACGACCAGCAAGTGTTGAATCATCAGGATATAATGTCTGACAAATATCTCTGACTTCTTGAGCATATTGTCTAAAATCTTTATTAGATGGAATTTCATCACTTGGTTCTGAATGCCATAAACGAAGTGTGTTTGTCACAGTTGTATCATTACCAACAATTGGCATATCATAAGGAACAGCTCTGACACATTCTGCATCCACATGATCCCATTTTCCAGTTTCTTCATTCCATACGACATGTCCCCAGAATTTAACATCAACAGCATGTTTAGGTTTTCTCACTTCCCACATATTTCCTAATTTTAACCATTGATCAGGAACTTCAACTTGATATCCATTTTCAATTTTCTGTTTAAATAAACCATATTCATAACGAATTGTATTTCCAAATGCTGGATAAGAAAGTGAAGCTAATGAATCCATGAAGCAGGCAGCAAGTCTTCCTAAACCACCATTTCCAAGTCCTGCGTCAGATTCTAATTCTTCCAAATCATGGATATTAATTCCATAATCTGCTAATCCTTCTTTCGCAATCTCATAAATACCTAAATTCATCATATTATTTACCAATAAACGTCCAATCAAAAACTCCATAGAGAAGTAATGAACTTGTTTTTGGTAATTTGTTTTTGTAGCCATTTTTGTCATAGCCCAATTGACAGAAGCATAATCACGAACCATTCTTTCAAGTGTCATGAACTTTTCTGTAATGTGTGATTCTTCTACTGTACGTCCGTAAGATTCAATAATTCTTCTTGAAAACTCATATTTAAATTCTTCTTTTGTCTTAAACATATCTCGTCTCCCTCAACTATTTTCTCTTCAATTCAAATATCATACTCGAAAATGGTGCAATGTCAACCAAAATTGAATTTTCTTTGTTGACAGCGTGTATTTTTTGTGATTTGATAGCACGTTTATTCGTTAAATTGCTTCCTGTATAGTAGTCTGTATCCGTATTAATAATCTCTTTATAAGTTCCTGCTACGGGAACTGGAATACGATAACCATGATGTGTATTTCCTACAAAGTTCATCACGCAGACAAGCACTTCCCCATCTGGTGCATAACGCGCATAAGCAAAGACACTTTGTTTCATATCATCAACAACGAGCCATTCAAATCCTTCAGGATAATAATCATACTGATATAAAGCAGGATGTTTTAAAATCAGATGATTTAAGTCATGAAAATATCTATGGAAAGAATCATGTTGTGGGAATTTTAATAATACCCATCCTAAAGCTTTCTTTTCATCCCATTCTTTATATTCAGCCAGCTCATTTCCCATAAAGTTCAATTTCTTACCAGGATGTGTCATCATATATAAATACAATGACTTACATTGAGCAAACTTCTGGTCATTATTTCCCCACATTTTATCTAGAATTGTACCTTTACTATGAACCACTTCATCATGTGAGAATGGTAAAATATAATTTTCACGATAGAAGTACATCATAGAGAATGTAAGTTTATTATGAACATCTGGATATTGTCGATAAATTGGATCCTTTTTAAAATAAGCCAATGTATCATTCATCCAACCTAAATCCCATTTATAATCAAAACCTAATCCTCCAGATTGTGGAGCTGTTGTGACATTTGGATAATCTGTTGAATCTTCCGCAATCAACATGACACCTGGGAATAATCCATTCATATGTGAATTCATACGTTTCATGAATTCAATAGCGCCATCATTAACGCCACGTTCCTTATTTCCTTTCCAGTAAATCAAATTACTGATCGCATCAAAACGAATACCATCAACATGGAAATAATTTGCCCAGAAATGAACAGAAGACATCAAGAAACTACGAACTTCTTCTCTTCCTAAATCAAAATAACAGCTATCCCACTCCGTATATCTTAAATTAATATCTGGATATTCATAAACAAAACCACCATCAAATTGATGTAAACCATGTCCATCTTTTACAAAGTGCGCTGGAACAAAATCCATAATGACACCAATGTTATTTTTATGGCAGGCATTAATAAAAGCCATTAACTGTTTTGGATTTCCATAACGGCTTGTTGCACTGAAATAACCTGTTGCCTGATATCCCCATGAACCATCAAATGGGAATTCAGTCAATGGCATCAGTTCAATATGTGAAAAACCATTTTCTACAACATAAGGAATGATCTGATCAATCATTTCTTCATAGCTGTAATATTCACCATCTTCTTCATCCGTAAAATCTTTTTTCATTTTCCATGAACCAATATTGGCTTCATAGATATTTAAAACTCTATCAAAATTCTTTGTACGTTTATTTAACCAACGTTTATCAGCCCATCTAAAACCATCAATTTTATAAACTTTAGACGCTGTTCCTGGTCTTAATTCACTAAAGAAAGCATATGGATCTGCACGATCAACCCAAGATCCATTGGGTGTTTCAATACGATATTTATATGTATCATATTGTTTGATTTTTGGAATAAATAAAGTATAAATACCCCCATCAGTATATTTTTCCATATAATGATTTTCACCATTCCATTGATTAAAATCACCAACAACCTGCACACTTCTTGCATTTGGAGCATAAACGGTAAATCTTACACCCTTTTGTCCATCTAATTCCTCAAAATGTGCACCAAAAACTCTATACATCTCTAAACAATTTCCCTCATGGAAAAGTTGTATCAAAAAGTTATCCAATTGTGCCATATTAAAACCCCTTTCATAGTTTTTATTATACATGAAAACGCTTAAAAAAGCACCCATTATTTGTCAAATGAGGATTTTCAATGAGTTTCTATCTCCTATTTTCTATGATGTTTTCTACATATATTGAATATAAAAAAAAGACAGATTACTCTGCCTCTTTGATAAATTCAATAACGTCATTAGGTGTACAATCTAATGCTTCACATATTTTTTCTAAAGTATATGTTGAAATACCCTTTCCATGTTTAATATTATGGATTGTTCTTGAATTAATTCCATATTGATGGATAAGGGCATATGTTGTTATAGATTTTTCCTTCATTGTCTTAAATAATGGTGCATAACTAATCATCCTATCACAGCCTCTATTTTATTATGCCCATTTCTTAAGATTATGAATATATTGAAAAATGTAACTATAATGACATGTACTAACCTTTTATCAATGAAAAAGTATGACTCAAAAATGCTTCTTTTATCTTCAAATCATACTTCTTGTTTGAATATTATTTGACAATAACTTCACTGACATCTTTCAATAAAATAGAATATGTTCCATCTTCCTGTTTCACTTTTTCTACCTTATCTCCAGATAAGTATTCTTCTATTGGTAAGCTAATTTCAATATCATCATCTAACACTAGCTTACATTTATCCATTGATGTTAAAGATAAGCTTTCAATACGATCTTCTTCATCAATGCCTAAATCTTTCATCATGATTTCACTTTCTTCCTGTGCCTGACCATCAGATTCCAATACTTTTTTCACAATTTCTAATGGTTTAACAGGTTGATTTGTATCAATTCTTTCCTGAATTTCATGCTTCATTAAAGGTAAAGCTTTTCCATCATTGACATTATAAATATCATCCATCTTTTTCACAACTTTTTTCATTGTTGACATTTTTTGTTTATCCGTCAACTTTTCTTCACCTTTAATCCACTGTGCATTCAAATAGAAATCCATTCTTCCATCAATCATATATTTCTTTTCAATTAAAAATAATTTTTTAGCATCCACATTCACAACAATCGCTTCATCCACAGGAGACCCCATTGTTGGTAAAACCTGTTTTTTGGTAATACGAATGTTTTCTTCATCAATCACACTCATAGGAATATAACGATAGTTGAGCTTTAATGCTGCTACATATCTTTCCCCATTTTTATAACAATCCACAAACAGCACATTGCTGTTAGGCATTTCTTCTATAACTGAACCTAACGCAAATAATTTGTCCGTCATTTCATGTGCCTGTTTGATAAATTTTTCATCACTTTCAATCATCTTGTCACTTCTTAACATCATTTCATGTAAAGAACCAACTGTTAATTCTTTGAGTGAAGGAGAATTTAAAGCTTTTTCTACTTTCTTACGATAATAATCAATAGATGTTTCATTCATATCGACAAAGTCAGTAGAATGATAAATCTTACGATGTTCAAAATCTAACATATGCATTAAAATTTTATTTATGACTATTGTATTCATCTTACCACCCGCAAAGATTATAACATATTTCTTTATCTATGACATTAAATACTTTATAATAATCTCGAGGTGAAATTATGAAAATTGTCATTGCCCCAAGTAAAACAATGAAATATCAAAAGATTCCTTTTGTTGGTAGTGAACCTTTGTTTCAAGAAGAAACACAATATCTTACAAACATTTTAAAACAATATAATGATGAACAGTTATGTCAGCTCATGAAAATATCTTATAAACAAGCGACTCAAGTGTATCAGTATTTTCATGAAGAACAGACTGCTCATCCTGCTTTAGCTTTTTATCAGGGAACTGTTTTTAAACAACTTGAATTAGCATCTTACATAAATCATCATGATTATCTCTTAGAACATTTACGTATTTTAGATGCTTACTATGGTGTTTTAAAATACAATACTTTGATAACCCCTTATCGTTTAGATATGACAATGAAACCTGATCATATTAACTTATATGATTATTGGTATACACCTTTATATCAACACTTTGAACAAGTTGATTTCATTATTTCTTTAGCCTCTAAAGAATTTACAAGTATGTTAAGACATCCTCATATCTATTTTATAGATTTCATGATCAATGATCAGGGGAAAATGAAAAGAAATGCCATGATTATTAAAAAAGCCCGTGGTCAGATGTTAAATCAGATGGTCTTAAATGAAATTTGTACATTGGATGAATTGAAAACACTCAATATTGATGGTTTTACATATCAGCCAGATTATAATCAAGAAGGTACTTTAGCATTCGTCAAAGTACTATAATATAAAAAGGAAATTAGTATGTTAAAAAGTGAAAAAGTTATCGTCATTGGAATTGGATCTTTTATAGGGTTGTTTATCTTGAACTCTTATTTTTTATCTTATATTTTATCATTTCTTGTGATAGGTGGAGATGATTATGTGCTCTCATATCTGATGCCTATATATAGTGGTATTGCACTGATTGGAGCTATTATTATCTGTTGTAGCTACATCATTATCAAAAAAATAAATCAACTAAGAGAGGAAAGAAACAAATGATTACCATTCGTCATGAAGAGAAAAAAGATTATATGACAGTAGAAAATGTTATCAGGCAATCCTTTTATAATGTTTATATGCCTGGATGTTATGAACATTATTTAGCACATATCATTCGTAATCATGAAGATTTTATTCATGAATTAGATTTTGTTTTAGAAAAAGATGGAAAAATTATTGGGAATATCATGTATACCAAAGCAAAGCTTATAGATGAAAATAAAAATGAAAAAGTTGTTCTCACTTTTGGTCCTGTCTGTATTTTACCTGAATATCAAAAACAGGGTTATGGAAAAAGACTGATTGAACATTCAATGAAAGAAGCCTATCAGCTTGGATATGATACTATTGTCATTTTAGGCAATCCTGGAACTTATGTTCGTTTGGGATTTCAAAGCTGTAAAGATCTTCATGTCAGTCTAGAAAATGGAAAATATCCAACAGCATTGCTGGTGAAAACTTTAGTTCCTCATGTTTTAGATCATCACTCATGGACTTATTATGAAAGCCCAGCTATGGCATTTGACCCACAAGTTGCGAAAGCTTTTGATGATTCCTTAGAAAAAATGGAAAAGAAACATCTTGCCAGTCAAGATGAATTTGCGATTATCAGTCGCTCATTTATAGAATAAATATGCAAGTTACCGTGACTATTGATCGTCCTATGGGCAGTTTTCACCCTCAACATAAAAATCTATATTACCCTATTAACTATGGATACATTGAAGGAATCATAGGTGGTGATGGAGAATATCAAGATGCCTATGTCATTGGTGTTGATATACCTTTATCTCATTTTACAGGAAAAGTCATTGCCATTATTCATCGTTTCAATGATAATGAAGATAAATGGGTTATTGCTCCTATATCAAAAACCTATACAAAAAAAGAAATAGAACAATATGTCTATTTCCAAGAACAATTCTTTGAATATGAAATTGAAATGATGATTTCACATTTCTAACGACTTTCTATGAGAGAGGTCGTTTTTACTTTACTAAATAATGATATTGCATACCTTCACGAATATCTTTTGAAGGCTGTCCTAATTTTTCTAAGATTGTATAGGCAAATTCCAAAGCAGCGGCAGGTCCACGTCCTGTAATCATATTCTGATCACAGCATACTAATACATCCTGATAAATCCCTGAAGGAATTTCTTTTTCAAATCCTGGATAACAAGTGAATTTCTTATTGCTTATGACATTGGCTTTTTCTAATGAAATAGGCCCTGCACAAATGGCTCCAATCCATTTTCCCTGTTCATTAAAACTTTTTAAAATATCTATCACTCTTTGATCATCACGAAGAGATGTCGCTCCAGGTAATCCTCCTGGCAAAACAACAATATCCACATCATAAACACTTTCATCAAACAACTGATCCATTTTAACTTCTATACCATGTGAACTTTTAACACTCATTGCATCCATTCCAACCATTAGACATGTCAATTGTGCTCTTCTTAACACATCAACAACACTTAATGCTTCTAATTCTTCAAAACCATCTTTAAATAAAACAGCTGCTTTCATCTTCATTCCTCCTTTGATTCTTTTCTTTATTTTAACATATTTTTTTAAATAAACAATGAACTACACTTTTATAAGCAATTATGTTATGATTATAACCATAAAAGAAGGTGAACCTATGATTGACAAAAGTCAAATAGTCAAAAAAAATAAAACAATTTTTTATTTAACATATGCCATTTTACTGGCTTTTGTTGTTTTTAATTATGAAACTGTTTTTGCTATACTCAGTGATATCTTAGCACTTGCGACACCTTTATATATCGCTATTATTATCGCTTTTATTTTAAATATACCTATGCGTAAGATTGAACATTTGTATGGTAAAAAGATCAAACGTAAAGGACTGAAAAGAGGTTTAAGTATTGCAACAACATTAATATTGGCTGTTATCTTGATTATTCTCTTTTCAGCATTTATTATTCCTAGACTTGGTGAAAGTATTGCTTTAATTATTACAAATATTTTTAATTATGCTGATCGTCTCGTCACAATGATTAATGATGCCTTAGCTCATTTCCATATCAATTATGCGATTAATTATGAATCTATTCAACAGGCTCTAACAAGCCTTGATTTGAATCATTTGCTTTCTCAAAGTGGTAATATTTTAGGGAATGCTGGAATTCATCTTATTTTTCAATCTATTGGTATCTTTGGTGTTTTTATTAATGCGATTACATCTTTTATTATGGCTATCTATTTACTGGCCAATAAAGAAACGCATTTAAGACAATTAAAGAAAATTGTGACTTTCTTATTTGGATATCATCGTTCATTGGTGATTTTTGATATTGGTGCCGAAGCCAATCATTATTTTAATGGTTTTGTTTCTGGTCAGCTGTTAGAAAGCTGTATTTTAATGTTTTTAATGTATGTCGGCTTTAGAATAACAGGCTTACCTTTTCCAGAATTGATTGCCTTTATTATTGGTATTTCCAGTCTTATTCCAATGTTTGGAGGTTATTTTGGATTTGCGATCAGTTTTATTTTAGTATTAGCTATTAACTCTACACAAGCTATTATCTTTACAATCTGCTTTGTGATTATTCAGCAATTTGAAGCCAATATTATTTATCCTCGTGTTGTAGGCGGAGCTGTTGGTATTTCTGGATTATATGTCTTATTATCATTAGTTATTTTTGGAAACTTATTTGGATTCTTTGGATTATTAATTGCGGTTCCAAGCATGGCCTTAATCTATGCTGTAGGAAGTCGCGTTGTTAATATTTCATTATATCGCAAACATATTGAAATCACTGATAAAACGATTAAAAAATTTGATGAGTAAAAACGGACATTTTGTCCGTTTTATTATTTCCATGATTCGATCATCTTTTTAACAGAGCGATTCATTTCCTTACGATATTGAGCATGGAATTTCCTTTTCGCAAAAGCCTGTATATAATTTTTGAGTTCATCTTCATTTTTACCAGTCTGTTTAATAAACATCTGTTTTGTTTCATCCATTGTTTTATGATGATAAGTATTGACACTTACCATATCTGCCAAATCAAAACGCTGTGGTTTTGGACGATTTTGTTGTTGTAGCGTTGGTTTTCCCAAAACAAGTAAAGTTGCTGGAATGGCATACTTTGGTAAATCAAAAAGCTTTTGATGAATTTCAAAATTTTCTAAAATATCCCCAATATAACAAGACCCTATTCCTAAAGACCATGCTGCTACGACTGCATTTTGCGCCGCAATCATACAATCTTCCAAAGCTAAGATCAAATCAGACTCTTCCAATGGTTGGATATCTTTATCATAGTGAGTATATATATCATACCATTTTTGATAATCAGCTAAAAAAAGCAAAACCATAGGTGCCTGACTAATAAATGGCTGATGATCACAGGTAATAGCGAGCTGATCTTTTAAGGACTGATCCTGTATATCAATAATAGAATAAAGAGCCATATTGCCTGCTGTCGGTGCCTGTAAGGCAGATTTTAATATCCATTCTTTTTCCTCTGGCGTTATAATTTCATCACTATAAGCACGAACAGATTTTCTGTCAAATAATTCCTGAATTGTTTGATTCATTTTCAATACCTCCCTATTTATGATTATATCATAATCATGGATTATTTGTGGATTTCCATGTATAATAAGAGAGAAAGCGAGGTAAGATGAATGAGTATAGAAGAAAGATTTTTAAAATATATTAGTTTTGATACACAATCTGATCCTCAATCTTCAACAACACCTTCTTCTATGAAACAATTAGAACTAGGAAAATATCTTGTTGAAGAAATGAAAAAGATTGGTATTGAAGATGCTCACTTGGATCAAAGTGGTATTGTTTATGGAACAATTCCAGCAAACAGTGATCATGGCAAAGTCATTGGTTTTGTTGCCCATATGGATACTTCTCCTGATGCTTCTGGTCAAAATGTCAAACCACAAATCATCAGAGATTATCAGGGAACAACAATCACTCTTAATCAAGAGAAAGAATTATATCTTGATCCTCATGAATTTCCTGAACTTCTCAATGTGATTCATCATGATTTAATCACAACTGATGGAACAACATTGCTTGGTGCAGATGATAAAGCTGGGGTTGCGATTATCATGAGTATGGCTGAACATCTTTACCATCATCCTGAAATCAAGCACAATGATATTAAGATTGCTTTTACTCCTGATGAAGAAGTCGGTCGAGGAACTGAAAACTTTGATGTAGAAGCTTTCCATGCTGATTATGCTTATACAATTGATGGTGGTAATATTGCTGAAATTGAATATGAAAACTTTAATGCATTTAGTGCTGTCGTAGAAATCACAGGGAAAAGTATTCATCCTGGAAGTGCTAAAAATGCGATGATTAACTCTATTCGCATTGCTCAGGAATTTGATGCTATGTTACCAGTTCATGCCAGACCAGAATATACAGAAGGATATGAAGGTTTTAATCATCTTGAAAATATTCAGGGAAAATGTGAAAAAACAGTGATGGAATACATCATTAGAAATCATGATTTAATATTAGCTAAAAAACAATGTCAAGATTTTGAAAATATTGCTGCATTCTTAAATCAAAAGTATGGATATCCAATGGTTAAAGTCACAATTGAACAAAGTTACTTAAATATGCGTGAACATATTGAACAACATATGTATATCGTTGAAAATGCCATGGCAGCCATGAAAGAATGTGGTATTGAGCCATATGCTGTACCTATTCGCGGAGGTACTGATGGTGCTAATTTAACATATATGGGACTTCCTTGTCCAAATTTAGGTACAGGTGGGTATAATTTCCATGGACCATTTGAGTATGTATCATTAACAATGATGAAAAAACAAGTAGAAGTTCTATTAAAAATAATTGAAAGAAATGAGGTTATATAAAATGTACGCAAAAAATGCTTGGGACAAATATGAAAGTAATCAATATCAAGATGTTATGGATTTTAATGAAGGTTATAAAGCTTTCTTAACAGCTGGTAAAACAGAAAGAGCTTGTGTAAAAGAATCTGTTGAACTTGCTAAAAAAGCTGGTTTTCAAGATATTGAAAATATGAACAGTTTAAAACCTGGTGATAAATTCTATGTGATTAATAAAGATAAAAACTTAGCTTTATTTATTATGGGAGAAAAACCATTAGTTGATGGAATGAGAATCTTAGGAGCACATATTGATTCACCACGTTTAGATTTAAAACAGAATCCACTTTATGAAAGTGATGGTTTTGCTTTATTAGATACTCATTATTATGGTGGTGTTAAAAAATATCAATGGGTTACAATTCCATTATCATTATATGGTGTTGTTATTAAAAAAGATGGAACTAAGATTGATGTTGTGATTGGTGAAGATGATCATGATCCTGTTGTGGGTATTACAGATTTATTAATTCATTTATCTGCTGATCAAATGCAAAAAACAGCTGCGAAAGTGATTGAAGGAGAAAATTTAGATGTGACATTAGGAAGCATTCCTTTAAAAGATACTGAAAAAGATGCTGTTAAAGCGAATATTTTAAAACTTCTTCAAGAAAAATATGATATTGAAGAAGAAGATTTCTTAAGTGCAGAAATTGAAGTTGTACCAAGTGGCCCTGCCAGAGATTATGGTTTAGATAGAAGTATGGTTATGGGTTATGGACATGATGATCGTGTCTGTGCTTATACATCATTAAAAGCTACTTTAGATATTCAGGAAATCCCACAATATACATCTTGTTGTATTTTAGTTGACAAAGAAGAAATTGGTAGTGTTGGTGCGACTGGTGCTCAATCTTTATTCTTTGAAAATACAATTGCTCAAATCTTACACTTATGTGGTGATGATACATTCTTATCTGTTAGAAAAGCTTTAGCTCATTCTATGATGTTATCAAGTGATGTCAGCGCTGGTTTTGATCCATTATATAAAGAAGTGAATGATCCTAAAAATGCCGCATATTTAGGAAAAGGAATTGTTTTCAATAAATACACAGGTTCTCGTGGTAAAAGCGGAAGCAATGATGCTAATCCTGAATATTTTGCTAAAATTAGAAATATTATGGATCAGGCTGGTGTCCATTTCCAAACTGCTGAACTTGGTAAAGTTGACCAAGGTGGTGGAGGTACTATTGCCTACATCTTAGGAAATTATGATATGAATGTTATTGATGCTGGTATTGCTGTTTTAAACATGCATGCTCCTCATGAAATCGTATCAAAAGTCGATGTTTATGAAGCTTACTTAGCTTATACACAATTCTTACTTCAATTATAAAAAGCTCATCATGAGCTTTTTTTCTTACATAGACAAGTTTAGTTGTCTTTGATATAATAACCACATTAAGGAGGAAATTCTTATGAAAATTAAGTTCATTCATTATAAACCTTATGAATATGAGTTATTACAGGAAGAATTAGATAAATTAGGTAAACAAGGATACAGCACAAATGATTTATCTATAATCTCATTTTTTAGAAAGAAAGATAAACCAGTTTATTATACAATTGATTTTTTTAATCCTACAGGTTCCTCAAAAATTTCTCAAAGAACAAGTCATTATCATTTTATTGATCAAAAAGAAGAACAGGGTTTAAAATATATTTATAGTAAAAATAATATGTATGTCTTTACTTCAAATGAAGAAAAAAACTTTCCTTTTCACCATGAATCAAAAATAGATGCTTTATCATTCAAAATAAGACTTTCGTCTTTGATTTATTTTATCATTGCTCTTATTATTTCCATCATGTATCTTAATTATTTACTTCATGCATCTTTTGATCAGTTTAACAGCTATGGTATCACAACAACTTACATTGGAATCATTTTCTTATTAATAACAGTTTTATATAGAAATTTCTGTAATTTTTATGGTATAAGTAGCTTTTATAAACAAATACAAAGTGGTCAGCCACATTTCCAGATTAAAAAACTAAAATTCTTTAGAACTCTGTATTCTTTCCTTGCAATACTATCATTCATCCTGGTTGTTGGTGGTTTAGCTGAAGATACTTTCAATGCTAAATCTTTTACACCTGAACAACATGCCATATTACAGTTAAATGATTTTGATATTCAAAAGTCAACTGAGCTATCAACACAATCTTATGCAAGCTTTACTATCCCACATACTTATATTTCTTTAGAAACTGCAAAACAGGGTAATGAAGCTCTCTATATTAAAGAATACCAGTTTAATTCATCTCAACGTGCTCAACACATATTTGAACAGATAAAAAGTGAACCTCAACTTTATGGAAGTAATAAAATAAAAGAAGATCATTCTTGTATTTATGGTTATGCAGATAATCAATTGGTTTCACTTGTTTTATTACATAAACAATCAGTTATCATTGTCATGCCATCTTTTGAATTATCACAAGAAAATATCACTATTATTCAAAACTATTATAAATAATTTATATAAAAAAATCCTACTTTTTCATAGGATTTTTTTATATAAACTCATATATATCTCATGTTAGAATTATTCAATAAAAAAACTCTATACATACCTCATGTATAAGAGTCTTTTTATTATCTAGACATTTTTATTTTACAAGTGGGTGATGACAAGCAACGAAGTGTCCTGGTTTTACTTCTTCTAAAGAAGGTTTATTTGTCTTACATTCTTCTGTTGCATAACGACATCTTCCAGCAAATGGACAACCAGCTGGGAGATTAATTGGGCTTGGTACATCACCTTCAAGAATGATACGCTGTTTATCTTTTTCTAATTGAGGATCAGGAATTGGTACAGCAGATAATAACGCTTCTGAATAAGGGTGTAATGAATGAGAATATACTTCATCACTTGTTCCTAATTCTACCAAATGTCCTAAATACATAACTGCAATACGATCTGAAATATATCTTACAATATCCAAATCATGCGCAATAAATAAGTATGTTAATCCTAATTTTTTCTGTAAATCAATTAATAAGTTAATAACCTGTGATTGGATTGATACATCTAACGCTGAAATTGGTTCATCACAAACTAAAAATTCTGGTTCAATAGCCAAAGCTCTGGCAATACCAATACGTTGACGTTGTCCACCTGAGAACTCATGAGGGAAACGGTTTGCATGTTCTTTATTTAAACCAACAAGTTCAAGTAATTCATGAACTCTTTGCTTTCTTTTTTCAGGTGTATACATCTTATGAATTTCCATACCTTCAGCAATAATAGATTCAACAGTCATACGTGGATTTAATGATGCATAAGGATCTTGAAAAATCATTTGTGCATGTTTTGCATATTCAGCACGTTTTTTTGAATTCTTAATATGCATTTCTTGTCCATCATAAATAATTTTTCCATCTGTTGGTTCATAAATCCCCATAACAACACGTCCAAGTGTTGATTTACCACAACCAGATTCACCAACAAGACCTAAAGTCTCACCTTTTTTAATATCTAAAGTAACACCATTAACAGCTTTTAATATTCCACCTTCTACTCTAAAGTGTTTAGAGACATTATCAACTTTTAATAAAATATTTTCATCAGCCATTATGATTTTCCTCCTTGAGATGATGGGCAATCTTTATGTAATAACCAGCATGAAGCTTCATGACCATCATTTAATTTGAAAATTGGTGGTTGTTTATTTTGACAAATTTTCATACATTTTTCACAACGTGATGCAAAAGCACATCCTTTTGGTGGATCTAATAAATCAGGTGGTGTTCCTGGAATTGATGATAATTTATCAGATTTATTCGTATCATGTTTTGGTAAACTGTTCAGTAAGGCAACTGTATATGGATGAGATGGATTATAGAAGATATCCTTAGCTGCACCTGTTTCAACAACTTTTCCAGCATACATAACAGCAATTCTATCAGCAAGTGATGCTACAACTCCTAAATCGTGAGTGATTAAAACAATTGCTGTTCCAGTTTTCTTTCTGATATCATCTAACAAATCAATAATCTGTGCCTGAATCGTAACGTCCAACGCTGTTGTTGGTTCATCAGCAATCAATAGTTTTGGGTTACATGATAAAGCCATCGCAATCATAGCACGTTGACGCATCCCACCAGAGAACTGATGTGGATATTGATTTGCTCTTTCTTCTGCATTAGGAATTTGTACTAATTTTAACATTTCAATAGCTTTCGCATTTGCTTCTTCTTTAGAAAGTTTTTGATGGTGAACAATCGCTTCAACAATTTGTTTACCAACCTTCATTGTTGGATTCATACAAGTCATTGGATCCTGAAAGATCATACTGACTTCTTTCCCACGAATCTTTTGCATATCTTCTTCTGGAGTATGAATAATATCTATTCCTGATAAAGTCAATTCACCAGATTTAATTCTTGCTGGTGGCATAGGATTTAGTTTCATGATTGTTTGTGCAGTAACACTTTTTCCACATCCTGATTCACCTACGACAGCCAATACTTCACCTTCGTTAACGTGATAAGACACTCCACGAACAGCTTGAACTTCACCAGCATAAGTATCAAATGAAACATATAAATCTTTTATATCTAATACACGATTCATCGATGATTACCTCCTTAACTTAGGATCAAATGCATCTCTCAATTTATCGCCTAATAAATTGAAGCTAAGCATTGTTAAACTAATAAATAATGCAGGAATAACTAATTCAATTGGATATTGCTGGAAGAACTGACTTCCGTTATTAGCAAGTGTTCCCATTGATGCTAATGGAACTGGAACACCTAAACCAATATATGATAAGAATGCTTCAGTGAAAATAGCATTAGGAATAGCTAAAGTCAAGTTAACAATAACAACTGATAAAGTATTAGGAACTAAATGTTTTGCAATAATACGTGTTGGTGAAGCTCCCATACTTTTTGCAGAAATAACAAATTCCTGTTCTTTCAAACGAATAACTTCTCCACGAACCAGCCTGGCCGTTCCAACCCAACCGACAAGTGAATAAGCAAAAATGATTGTCATAACACCTTTTTCCATAACCAAACTTAACAAAATAATGATTAATAGATAAGGAATACCGTTAATGATTTCAACAACACGCATCATAATATTGTCAGCTAATCCACCGAAATATCCTGAAATACCACCGTAAATAACACCAACAATCACATTAATAAAAACTGCAGCAAGAGCAATTGTTAAAGAAATTCTTGCTCCATAGAATATACGTGTAAACTGATCACGACCCAAATCATCTGTACCAAATATATGCATATGGTCACCAGCGTTATAAAATAAACCAGCATGAGTATGTTCAATATGTTGTTCAGAAATAGTATATGGAGAAAACATTGGAACAGCGACTGACAAAATTCCTAAAACAATTAAGAAAATAATAATAGTCATAGCAACTTTATCTTTTCTAATACGATTGAAAGCATCTTTCCAGAAGCTGACACTTGGTCGTCCAATCGCTTGCATTTTTTCTTCATCCTGACCAACCCATTCAAATTCTTCTGCGTCAATATCGCAATCAGGTGAAAGAACATCTTCATCTACTAAAGAAATTTCATTTAATTCTTGTTCTACTTTCTTTTCCATGACTCTCCCCCTATTCTTTCACATTAGCAACATTAACACGAGGGTCAATGACACCATATAATAAATCGACAACTAAAATAGCGACAATTAAGAATACACCATAAAATAATGTAACTCCAGCAATCATTGTAAAGTCATTTTGTGTAATTGAATCAACAAAATAACGCCCCATACCTGGAATTGTAAATATCTTTTCAACAACGAAACCACCAGTTAAAACTGCTGCTGCAGTTGGACCTAAAACAGTAAGTACAGGCATCAATGCATTACGTAAAGCATGTTTCCATAAAATCTGTTTTTCAGAAAGACCTTTAGCTTTTGCAGTTTTAATATAATCTGAGCTTAAAACATCTAGCATACTTGTACGCATCAAACGTGAAACTGTAGCTAGCGAACTAAAACTCAAAGCCAATGCAGGCAGAATCATTTGATTCAAACTTCCCCATCCTGTAATCTGGAAAAGTCTTAATCCTGTCCACTGATAAAGTTTCAATGCCAAGAAATATTGCAATAAAGAGGCAATAATAAAACTTGGGATAGAAACACCGATAACAGATAATACCATCGCAAATGTATCTGTTTTCTTTCCTCTACGAATAGCTGCAAGTGCTCCTAAGAATACCCCAGCGATAACAGCGAAAATTAAAGATACCATACCTAATTGGAATGATACTGGGAAAGTTTCCATAATAATATCCATAACTGGACGATTATATATAATTGAAGTTCCTAAATCTCCCTGAAAAGCATTCACAACAAAGATAAAAAATTGTTCTAAAATGGGTTTATCTAACCCATAGAATTTCTCTAATGCCGCAAGTGTAGCAGGATCAAACCCTTTACCAGTACTGAATGGATCTCCAGGTAAGTTATGCATCATTAAAAATGTTAATAGCATTAATACAAAAATTGTTAACAACGCATATATAACTCTTTTAACTACATATTTTAACATTTTTTCACATCCTTTTTTAAAAAACACTTTTTTTTCATTCAATAAAGATGGGCTATATTAGCATATAGCCCAGTCTAAAATAATTATCATATTAATATGAAATTTTTATTTAATTATTGTTCAATATATGCATAGTTTAAGTTAATATCTTGGAATGCAGTTCTTACAACACCTTTTACACTTGGATTCAAGATATAATCTTTATTTCTATTATATAAGAAACCAACTGGTTGTTCATCAGCTAAAATTTCTTCAGCTTTCTTTAATTCTGCAAAATATTTATCTTGATCAGCAATAGTTTGTGCATTAGTAACGATTTCATCGTATTCTGGATTTGCATATCCTGCATGGTTATTTAAACTATCGCTTAAATATAAGTCTAAATATGTCATAGGGTCATTATAATCTGGTCCCCATCCAGCTAATACGAAGTCATAATTTTTCTTATCCATATCAGCTAAACGTGCTTTGTAAGTTTTTTGATCAACTTCAACAGTTAAACCTAAATTTGTTTTTAATTGTTCTTGAATATAGTTAGCTTGTTTTACAGCAGAAGTTGTTTCATCACATAATAATTTTGGTTTGAAAGTTTCTAAAGTTAATCTTTCTTCAGCTAAACCTTCTTCTAGTAATTTTTTTGCTTCTGCAAAATCTTTACGTACTAAGATATCTCCACAATATTCACCAAATTTACCATTAGTAATTGCTGGTGGTGTAAACATGTTAGAAACTTTTGAATGTTTTGATAACATGATTTTTTCAACTAATGATTGTACATCAATACCTGAAGTAATTGCTTGACGTACTTTTTTATTGTTAAATCCTTTGCTTGTGAAGTTGTATTCAAAATACCAAGCTCCACCATCATCAAAGTTTGCTAATTGATCTTTATATTGATCATCTGCTTCTAATGTTTGAACTTGTTCACCGTTAACTTCCATCATATCTAAGTTACCAGCTTTGTATTCATTTAAAGCAGTATTAGCATCAGCAATCATTTTCATTGTGATTTTGTCTAATTTAACAGAATCTTTGTCCCAATAATTATCATTTTTAGTTAATTCTAATGATTCATTATGAGTCCATTTTGTAATAGTAAATCTACCATTATAAAGTAAGTTTGTTTCAGTAGTACCATATTTTTTATCATATCCACCCATTTCTTCATATGCTTTTTGATTTACTGGGAAGAATGATGGGAATGCTAATAAGTCTAATGCATATCCAAATGGTTCAGTAAATTCTACAACGAATGTATAGTCATCTACTGCTTTCCATCCAGCATATTGATCAATAACTTTTTGAGCTTCTTCAGTGCTTAATCCTTTAGTTTTAGCATAAACTTCTTCAGCACCTTTAATTTTTGATTTCCAAGTACTTGCATAAGTTGCTCCAGTATTTACATTGAAATGAGTATCAAATGCAAATTTGAAATCTTGTGCAGTAACAGGATCACCGTTACTCCATTTTGCATCTTTTCTTAAGTGGAATGTATAAGTTTTGCTATCATCAGATACATCCCAAGTTTCAGCAACACCAGGAACGATTTCATCGTTTTCTTTTTGCATTACTAAACCTTCCATACAATGTCTAAGAACGTTCATAGACCCTGTACTTGTAGTCAAAATTGAATTTAATTCAGGTGGCTCCTGTCCCAAATTCACTGTGACTTCGTTTGCGTGTGTTTGTGCATTTCCACCACCACATCCAACTAACATAGCTAAGCATGTTACAGAAGCGGCAGCTTTTGCAAACCAATTCTTTTTCATTATTTAATTTCCCTCCTCCAAAATAACCAATCACGTTAGTTATTTTCTACTAATATATCACAACTCTTTTAAGATTGCTATACTTTTTTAATGTTTTTTTGCTTTTTTGTTATAACCCAACCGAAACACACATTTTTTTGTATTTTAACTAAATATAGATATTATTTTTTGAAATATGTATACAATTATATCGGTATTGTATGAATGTTTAAACATTTTTTCTATGATTTTATATCATTTTGTTGAATATGGACATCAATTTGTTGTGATGGAATTTTGATATTTTGTTCTTTGAAAATATCTCTAACTGCTACCCACAAATCATCATTCAAATCATAAAAATATTCATTTTTAGACCATACCCATATTTGCATGGAAACACTTCTTTCTTTATATTCGCCAATTTTCACAACTGGTGCTGGTTCCTTTAAAGCATATGGATGCTGATCTATAACTTTCATAAGAGCACTCTTAAATTTTTGAACATCGCTATCAGGATGTAATTCTACCGTCATAGTCACACGACGGATATCTTCATGTGAATAATTGACAAAACTAGATGAAACCAGATCATTATTAGGAATAACAACCATTTTATTATCAAATGTCATGACAATTGTATATAGAAGCTGTATTTCCTGAACAGTTCCTACATAGCCATCTATTTCTATAATATCTCCTTTAATAAATGGTTTAGAAAATAAAATCGTAATACCTGAAGCAATACCTTTCATAGAGTCTTGCAAGCCTAATGCAATAGCGGCTCCAGCTGTTGTTAAAACAGCTACTAATGATGTTGTAGGTACACCTAACTGTGCAATGACAGTAATAATCACAATAATTTTTAATCCTATATTTAATATAGATATAACAAAATTCTCAATAATCGCATCAATCTGACTTCTTCTCATCATCTTTGAAAGAATATGTAATATTATTTTCACAGCATACCATCCAACTATAAATATAATGGTAGCTTCTATGACACTCATACCAAAGCCAGCATATTTTTCAATCAATCGATCTAGCATTTTCATTCCTCTTTTCTTTTTTTCATTATCTTATCACATTCACAATCTATATCATATCTTTTTTGCAATTTTATATGAATATATCATTATTATTTTCACCCTAGAAATATATCTCAATGCACAAAAAGAGTTGCATTATTTTTTTATTTAGATACAATAATATTATTAACATAAGGAGGAATTTCATGAAAGTAGCAATTATGACTGACAGTAATAGTGGAATTACGCAAAGTGAAGCCAAGGAATTAGGAATTTTTGTTTTACCTATGCCTTTTACTATTGATGGTCAGGAATATAAAGAAGATATCAATCTGACTCAAGAAGAGTTTTATGATAAGTTAATGAATGGAGCTGAAGTTTTTACTTCACAGCCAGCCGCTGGAGAAGTGACGGCTTTCTTTGATCGTATTTTAGAAGATTATGATCAGATTGTGCATATTCCAATGTCAAGTGGTTTAAGTGGTTCTTGCCAGACTGCTATGATGTTAGCTGATGATGAAGATTATAAAGGAAAAGTCTTTGTTGTAGACTCACAACGTATTTCTGTGACTCAAAAATGTGATGTTTTTGATGCCATGGCATTAGCGAAACAAGGTAAAGATGCAAAAGAGATTCATGATATCTTAATGGAAAATAAATTCAATGCATCTATCTATATTACTGTGAACACTTTGGAATATTTAAAAAAAGGTGGTCGTATTACACCAGCTGCTGCAGCCTTAGGAGGATTATTAAAAATCAAACCTGTTCTCACAATTCAAGGTGAAAAATTAGATTCTTTCCAAAAAACACGTACAATGCAAAAGGCATCAAAAATAATGATTGAAGCCCTTCAAAAAGATATTAAAGAACGTATTGATCCCATACATGAAGATATGTCAGAGGCTCATATCATGATTGCTTATACATATGATAGAGATTTGGCACTTGAATTCAAAAAAGAAGTGGAAGAAGCTTTCCCAAATCATGAAGTCATTTGTGACCCACTTTCATTAAGTGTTGCTTGTCATATTGGACCTCACTCTTTAGCAATTGGTGCATGTAAAAAGATTTAACGGCTACTCAAAGGAGTAGCTTTTTTGTTAAATTCGTATCTTCTATTTGCATTTCACTATATTTTCAGTTATGATACAGTATGTCAATAAGATAGATTTTCATTTTTCAACATTTTTTTATCATAATAATAGATAAAATAGAGAGCACTAATGAAAAAACATATGAAAAATGGTATAATATATATAAGTATAGATACTTTCATCATGCTGTTGAAAACTATCTCAAAAAGACATCCATTATAAATCAATAGAAAGAAAGGTGAGAATGAATGGCAGATATGCCTCAAAAACGTTCTTTTCAAAGAAGAACATCCTATAATAATAAAAACAAACACAAAAAAGAATCATTAGCCACTGATACAAAAGTTTTTGCCTTAGGTGGTCTTAACGAAGTTGGAAAAAATATGTATTGTATTGAACACAATGATGAATTGGTCATTATTGATGCCGGTGTTAAATTTGCAGAAGATGGACTTCCTGGAATTGATTACGTCATTCCAGACTATACATATTTAAAACGTAACCAAAAGAAAATTAAAGCTTTATTGATTACGCATGGACATGAAGATCACATTGGAGGAATTCCTTTTCTATTACAGGTTGTGAACATTCCTTTTATATATGCTTCACCATTAGCTTGTGCCATGATTAGAAGAAAGCTTGAAGAAAAACGTTTAACTCAAGCCACAAAATTGATTCAAATTAATAATCTATCGCAGGTTAAAACAAAATATTTTAATATTGGTTTCTTTAAAACTAACCACTCTATTCCTGAATCTTTAGGAATTGTTGTGAACACACCTAATGGTCGCATTGTTTCGACTGGAGATTTTAAATTTGATTTAACGCCAGTTGGTGATCCTGCTGATTTTCAGGTTATGTCCTTTTTAGGTGAAACAGGTGTGACTCTTCTTTTAAGTGATTCTACGAATGCTGAAGTTCCTAACTTTTCCATTAGTGAAAAACAGGTTGCTTATAGTGTACAAGAAGAATTTAGAAAGACAGAAGGTCGTTTAATTGTTGCGACATTCGCTTCTAACGTCCACCGTGTTCAACAGATTATTGATGCGGCTGTTAAATTCAATCGTAAGATTTTAGTATTTGGTCGTTCTATGGAAAACAATATTCAGGTTTCTAGAAAACTGGGATATATTAAATGTCCTGATCGTTTCTTTATTAAAAATGATGAAGCTAAAAACTTACCTGATAATGAAATTTTAATTCTATGTACTGGTAGCCAAGGAGAAGCGCTTGCTGCATTAAGCCGAATTGCGAATGGAACACATCGTCAAGTTTCTATTAAACCAGGAGATACTGTTGTCTTTTCATCAAATCCAATTCCTGGAAATGCCAGCAGTGTCAGCAAGGTTATCAATAAATTATACCGTGCTGGTGCCAGAGTTTTAACTAATGAAGCCATCAATAACTTACATACTTCAGGACATGCCTCTCAAGAGGAACAAAAATTAATGTTATTATTAACACGACCTAAATATTTCTTCCCTGTTCATGGGGAATACCGTATGTTAAAAATTCATGCGAAGTTATTTGAAGAAGTTGGACTCACAAAAGGAAACGCCTTTGTTTTATCTAATGGTGATTCTATACTTTTACACAATGAAGAAGCACGTCTTGGACCACGTATTCATGTTGATGATATCTATGTAGATGGTAATGATATTACCGGTTTATCTACTGCTGTTTTAAGGGACCGTCAGATTTTAAGTGAAGATGGTATGGTTTCAGTCCTTATTTCTATGGACTCTCGCGGAGGATGTTTATTAAATAAACCAATCATTATGTCACGTGGTTTTGTGTATATGCAAGATAGCAAGGATATGATTCGTGAAGCTGAGTTGTTGGTCAGTCGAGAACTTTCTAAATTATTAAAAAGAAAAACAACTTTTGGTGAAATCAAAAATACAATCAGGGATACATTGGCTCCTTATTTCTATCAGAAAACAAAAAGAAATCCAATGATTATTCCTGTCATTATGAATAAAAAAGTATGAAAAAGCTGATTAGACGATTAATTTTATTATTAATCGTCTTTGGTTTATGTTTTCTCGGTTATTATGTTTATGCCATTTCACCAGAAAATTATGAATTTCACGAACAAAAATATATAAGTTCTCTTGTTTCTTCACAATTAAATGGCTTTAAAATTGCTTTTATATCAGATGTTAATCTCACTGACCAAGATAGCATCACACGTTTTGAAAAAATTGTTGATGAATTAAATGAATATCCATTTGATATGGTTATCTTTGGTGGAGATTTATATGATGAACAAGTTTTTAAAGCTGATGAAGTTTCTCAAATCTTAAAAAAGATTCAATGTCAGTATGGTAAATTAGCTGTTCTTGGTGAACATGATGAAGCTTCATCATTAGAAGTCACACAAGTGTTGAATAATGGTGGGTTTGAAGTTCTCAGCAATGAAACAAGACCTATTTATTATAAAGGAACCAATTTTACTTTAGTTGCCTATGATGATGAATATGATTTTTCTCAATTTAAAACATCTCAAGATAAATTGATTCTTGGCATTTCACACCAGCCTGATACATTTACACAAGCCAAAAATGTTGTGGATTTACAATTATCAGGACATAGTTATGGTGGTTCTGTATATCTGCCTTATTTGGGTGCTATGTTCCCAATCGAGGGAGCTAAGACTTATAATCATGGAAAATATGAAGAAAAAAATGCGACATTAATCGTTTCAAATGGATTAAGCGGTCCTTCTTCATTCCCATATAAAGTGTTATGTCCAAATCAGGTGAATTTTGTTGTCTTAACTTCAAAAAGCAACGATACTTCTCAGTAATCGTTGCTTTTTTCATTGCTTTTCATACCGTATTTAAGATGATATAAGGCTTCTAATACTTCAAAGATATATGTAATAGAAAATTTACCAATCAATGAATGATGATCATTTCCTACTCTTAAAATCATATCGACCTTATCACTATATGGAAACTCCTCTAATTGTGTAATAGCAATCACATATGCTTCTGTCTTCACCAGTTCTCTCATTGTTTCAATATGATCTTTGAAAAAACCACCAGCAATAGAAGATACAATAATTAAATCACAATCATTTAAAGTTTTATAAATGTTTTTTTGTTGTTCTAAAGGATACATAGCCACACAATCTTTACCCAAATAACAAAGTTCAATCTGTAATTGCATTGACACTGACTGAGTAAAGAAATTACCTGCAAAACAGATATGTTTGGCATCATGAATTTTATCTACAATATAGATCAAATCTTCATAACGAATATTATCATACGTATCCTGAAGATTGCGAATTACATTTTGAAAATGATTCTTAAAAATTTCTTTTCCTTCTCCTATTGTTTCAGGTGATGGAAGCTGATGATCAAAAAGTAATCTTTTTGCATCTTGATTAAAATAATGAAGATTCATTGTAACATCTTTTTTAAAATCAGCAAATGATTCATAATTCAATTTACGACAAAGTCTGGAAATAGTTGCTGTGGATACATAACACATTTTCGCAACATCAGTAATACTACTCTCTGGAATCTTATAAATATTCTGTAATATTTTCTTTGCTGCACCCCAATAAACATCATGAATATTTGTCATATTGATGAAGTTTATCAAATTATAGAAGGCACTTCTCATTGAGATTGTCCTTCCTCATATTTAATGACTGTAACCTCACCGTTTGTTAAACACAAACAATTCAGCTGACCTTTATTCCCTACTGCCAAACCACCATCAATTGCAATTTTATTATGATAATCTGGATCATACCAAATATCAAATGAATGATCATCATTAATAAAGCAACAAGGTGTATGTCCAAAGATGTACGTGTAATCTGGATTTGCTTCATTCAAATAGAAATATTCACGAATCCATGCTAAAATTTCTTCATCATTTTCTTCTAATGGGATTTCTGGGTCTACCCCAGCATGTACCAATACATAGTGCTTTCCATTCAAATCTAATTCATAATAACTTGGCAATGAATCAATAAATGAAATTAATTCTTTGATAAACATATGTTTTAAATCAAAATACTCTTCATAAGGAATGTAATCTTTTTGTAAATACTCTCTAATACTATCAATTGTTTTATGCCCACCATTTTGTTTCCATAAACGATATGGGTTCGATCTTTCTGAATCCAAATCATTATATTTCAAAGCAGCCAGCATAGATTGACGCATCATAATTTCATGATTACCCTTAATCATATGAATATTATCCATCGCCTTTACAAAATAATAAATATCAATACTATTAGGTCCACGATCCATAATATCCCCTAATATATAAAGTTCATCATTTTCAGTAAAACCAATACGCTCTAATAACAATTGAAGCAATACAAATTGTCCATGAAGATCTGATATAACAAATATTCTTTTTTCCATATATCATCACCCCATTACATTCTATCATAATTATATTTTTTTATAAACTAAACCCACTTTTATTTTAAAAAAAATTATGTCTTTAAAAGAGAAATAGAGGTCAAAGACCTCTATTCTGTAATACGCACTTGGAAAACAATTTCAACAGTTGACATAGGATCAATAGATGGAATCACATAATAAAGCGTATGATTATCAATTGCGGGTGTTTGTTCATGACTATTAACATAAAATGAATCTTCCACATATTCCACATTTTCAACCATATAATCACTAAAGACAACTTGTGTTTCTTTTACCAATGATGGATTTTTAATTTTAATTGTATAAGTGAGTGTTTCTCCCTGACACGCTTCTTCTTTATCTACTTTTTTACAAATATGAAGTGGTTTTTTCACTAAAGTTTCCACATCATTGCTGACACTTGTATGACAAGATGTTTTCACTTGTGCAGTATTACACACACGAGAATGTTTCATAAATTTCCCTCCTTCCATTTATAAGTTATGCAAATTCATTGTGTTGTTCTGTTCATTTACAACGTTTCTTTTCTTTTTTTGTAAAAATTATCTATTTTTTAAAAAATAGTATATGATAAAGGAAGTAGGTGAGAAAATTATGTTTGATGAATTCTATCGTACAATTTATAATCAATTATTTTTTAAATGGATTCTGTGTCATGATAAGCAATACCAACAAGATCATATTCAGTATCATGTGGAAACAGAAAATGAAAAATTAAAAGTTATCTGTTTGTCTACAACAAAAGTGAAAGGGAAAATAACGATTTGGTATAATAATATCGTAGAAGAAGAGATTTTGCGTATCAAAGATGAAAAACTTGTCTTTTATTTACATTTTACGATTACTGATTTGGCACAATGTTATCACTTATTCCATAAATTTTACCAAACCATCATTCAGTATACCCAACAAAAAGAATGGAAAATTGCGCTCTGTTGTACTGGTGGTTTATCAACTTCTGTATTCATTGAAGAAATGCAACAAGTCTGTGAACTGGAAAACCTACATTTTCAGCTCGTTTCATTATCATTAGATCAGCTTTATCAAAATTATCAAAACTATGATGCCTTGTATCTGGCACCACAAATTGCACATATGGAACCTGAAATTCTAGCTTATACACAACATCAAATTCCAGTTTATTGTATTGATGCGACTTTGTTTGCGACGAAAAACTATCGTGCCATTATTCAAACAATTCAAAAAAACATTCAAGCATAGATATATTCTATGTTTTTTTCATATCATTTTTACATGATTTTCCATATTTACTCTATGATTCTTTGTTATTTATTTTTTATATTTTAATAAAGGAGGTTATTTGAATGAAAAGATTTTTACAAATCAGTTTATTATTTCTCTTTTTAATTGGTAGTATCATTTGCTTTATAAACAGGAGACAATATTCATAAACCTTTTGTTTATAAAAAATATTCATAATAAAACGGATAGCTCATTTTATTGTAAACTATCCGTTTTTTTCATATATGGAAGATAACGCTGTTTATGTTTTTGATTCACATAAAAGCTGACATAGATTTCTTTTTCTAAATATTCAATATGAAGTATTTCATATTGATATTCTATTTCACTAAAAATATGCCCTTCTTCATAAGGAATATAAACACTTATCAATTCATAATCTTTAAAGAGAATATCAATGATCATATTTTCTAAATCATCTAAATGCTTTTTCTCTTTCACTGAAACATCTATGCATATACCCTGTTCATGAACAATGGGCTGATGAACCAAATCCATTTTATTATAAACATAAATCATTGGAATATCCAAAGCATCAAGTTCTTTAAGAACTGATAAAGTTGTTTCTATTTGATTATGGTAATAAGGTGAAGACGCATCAATCACATGAATAAGCAAATCAGCATCTTTCACTTCTTCTAATGTTGAACGAAAAGATTGCACAAATGAATGTGGCAACTGATGAATAAAGCCTACTGTATCACTCATGATGACATGATGCTTTTTCATATAAACACGTCTTGATGATGTCTGTAAAGTCGCAAAAAGCATATCTTTTTCATAGACCTTTTTAGAAGTCAAAGCATTCAATAAAGAAGATTTACCACTATTTGTATATCCCACTAAACAAACCACTTTTTCCTGGTGATGTTTTCTTAACTGTCTTTGTGTCTGACGCTGTTTTTCAATCATCGCTAATTCACGTTTAGCCTGCGTTAATTGACGACGAATACGACGACGATCTAATTCAATCTGCTTTTCTCCACTACCACGAAAACCCATACCTCCCTGTTGAGAATAAAGATTCTGTTTCATTCCTGCTAATCTGGGAAGTAAGTATTGAAGTCTGGCTATTCCGACTTCTAATTTGGCTTCTTTTGTTTTCGCTCTTGAAGCAAATATACGTAATATCAAATCACTACGATCAGTCACTTCTACCTGACATTGATCAGTTAAGTTTTTGATTTGCAAAGGTGTCAATTCTTCATTAAAAATCACAATATCATCTTGTTCTACTAATTCTTTAATTTCCATGACTTTCCCTTTACCAATATAATATTGAGGAGAAATCGTATCTAAGTTTTGTGTCACCACAGCTTTGACTTCAATATCACAGGCATAAGCCAATTGTTTTAACTCCTGCATAGATATATCAAAATCATATGTCATCTGTGGATATTGAACACCAACTAATATTCCTTTCATCTTTATTCACCTCTTTCAAATAAGGAGTCTTTATGAAAAAAGCTAATTATTATTTTACACTTTGTCTTGTTCTTTTTACAACTCTTTTTTCTTTTTTCAATATGTTCCAGATTGTCAAAGTATCTTCACAGGTCATTCAGATTGTCCTTACTAATTTATTACCATCTTTATTACCCTTTATGATTTTAATTTCTTTGTGTCTATCTTTAGGTATCTTTCAACTCATCAGTTATTTCATCCAATTTCTCTTTTCACCACTTTTTCATTTAACACCACATATGTCTTCTCTTTATTTTGTTTCCTTTTTCTGTGGTTATCCAACCAATGCAAAAATGTTAAGAGAATCCTATGAATTAGGTTATATTACTATTTCCCAACTACAACATCTTCTCTCCATAGCATCCTTTTCGTCATTAAGCTTTATCTTTGTTTCCCTAAAACTGCCTTTTTCAGTTGTACTGATGATTTATATAAGTCATATTCTTCCAAGTATAATCAAAGCTGTCTTTTATCGTCAAGATTACCAATGGATGTCTTTTCATGAAAGTATTCAGCCAATCATTCATCCCCAGATGCGATTTGTAGAAGCCCTAAAAAAAAGTATTACATCTTCTTTAACAGCCTTTATATTTATTTTAGGCTATATGCTTGTCTTTCAATTTATTGGTTATAGCTTACAGGCTATTATTCATAACCCATTTCTTTTAAATATCATCAAAGGTTTTTTAGAATTCAGTTCCGGTTCTATTCAATTATTACAATATCAACATCTGCTTGTCTATCCCTTTGTCAGCTTTTATTTATCATTTTCAGGATTATCAGTTTTAATGCAAGTGGATAATATTTTAGATGGTATCCCCTATTCTTTTAGAAAATATTTCATCGCAAGAGTGCTTCATGGACTCTCTTCATTTATTATTTGTTTACTTTTACAATACTTGATGATATAGAATGATTTCAACATCGGGATTATTTGACAATCATAGGATATATGGTATAATAATAGTAACCATTATTAATAAGGAGTGAGAGTATGTCTGAAACAAAGTTAAGATATTCTAAACAAAGGGAAACAATTTACGAAGTTTTAAAAAATGATTGGTCACACCCTAATGTGGATGATATTTATACACAAGTCAAACAATTGATCCCTGATATTAGTTTGGGAACTGTCTATCGAAATCTTAATTTATTAGCTGATCATAAAAGAATTACACGCTTAGATATTGGTGATGGAGTTATTCATTTCGATGCACGTATTGAACCCCATTTTCATATGGTATGTGATGAATGTGGAACTATTCAAGATATCGTTTGTCAACAATCTACCCTGGATGAACTTATTAATAAGGTCAACGAACAATCCGAGCATGATATTCACGGAGCACATATTTTGTTTCATGGAACATGTTCACATTGTTTAAAGAAAAAATCATAGGAAGGAGGGCATTATCATGCCAACATTAAAAGGAACAAGAACTGCTAACAATTTATTACATGCATTTGCTGGAGAATCTCAAGCAAGAAATCGCTACACTTATTATTCTTCAATTGCGAAAAAAGAAGGATATGTACAAATTGCTAATATCTTCGAAGAAACAGCAAATCAAGAAAAAGAACACGCTAAAAGATTAATGAAATTATTAAATGCTGAATTAAAGGGAGAAGCTTTACATGTCGAAGGTGATTTCCCAATCATGCTTGGAACAACTGCTGAATGTTTAAAAGCTGCTGCTGCTGGTGAAAATGAAGAATGGACTGACATGTATCCTGAATTTGCAAAAATTGCTGAAGAAGAAGGATTCCCTGAAATCGCTAAAGTATGTCAAAGTATCGCTGTTGCTGAAAAAATGCATGAAGCTAGATACTTAAAATTATTAGAAAACTTAGAAAATGGAACAGTCTTCAAAAAAGACGAAGCTGTTATGTGGAAATGTAATAACTGTGGATTTATTTATGAAGGAACTGAAGCTCCTGAAAGATGTCCTGCTTGCGATCATCCACAAGCTCATTTTGAAGCTTATACTTTCTTTAAAGGATAAAAATCTAAACCCAATTATGTTTATTCATAATTGGGTTTTAAACTTTATACAAACGTATTCATTTCATAAATATTTCACTATCAATAACACTGATATCTTTAACATCAGAGCATATGATACAATGCTCTTTTTTACTTTTAGCATTTTTATTAGCTTTTGATCATCCATTAAAAGGCATACTTTCTTTTTCCAATATAATAAATAACCATTGCTAAAATCAATGCCCAAACAATATCCATAAATGCATGCTGTTTAATCATAACAGTTGAAAGACAAATCAACACTGTTAAAACAACAATAGCGACACATAACCATGAATACTGTTTAATTCTTTGGCTTTTCAATAGCGATGCACACATCATAACACTGTTATATACATGAATGCTAGGACAGACGTTGGTAGATGAATCAACGGAATAAATAAAGCTAACCAGACATTGAAATATGTTTTCATTATATAACTGAACTCTTAAATTTTGACCAGTAGGTATCAATGCATAAATAAGCAAAGATAAACTCATACCTAAAAACAGGTAAAAATATGTTCTTTTAATACCAACCTGATCAATAAAAACAAAATATGCAAAACCTAATACCATAAATACAAACCATAATATATATGGAATAACAAAATACTCATTAAATGGAATATAAGAATCAATCCATGAATCTGTAATAATCATACGTGATGAATGATGATTTTCTAATAACATAAAACCAATCATATAAGCAATAAAAAAATACAATAAATATTTTAAACCATTATATTTTTCTAAAAATGCTTTCATCTACACAACCTCCCATGCTAGAATATATAGTAACATGATGATTTAATTATATGAATTTGGTATGAACGGAGAACAATTTTATGAAAAATATTATTTTTGATATAGGTAATGTCCTTTTAGATTTTCAACCTGAAGCATATTTACAAAAACATTTTAATCCTTCTGTTATGGGGGATTTGATGATGATTATCTTTTCTAGTGATGAATGGATAGAACTAGATATGGGAACAATGATGATTCAAGATGCTATCCAGTCTTTAACTTTAAAACACCCTCACTATCATGATGAAATTATTTTTGTCATGGAAACTTGGACTCATATGATGACTCCTTTAGAAGACAATGTAGCGATTGTGAGAGAATTAAAAGAAAAAGGTTATTCATTATACCTGCTATCAAATTTCCATAAAGAAGCTATTGAAACGATGTTTGAAAGATATGATTTCTTCAAACTTTTTGATGGTGGTGTCATTTCAGCTAATGAACATCTAGTTAAACCTGATCAAAAAATATACAAACTGCTTTTAGAAAGATACCATCTTCAACCTGAAGAATCTGTTTTTATTGATGATATGCTTGCCAATATTAAAATGGCTGAAGAATTAAATATCCATGGTATTTATCTTCCTTATCAAAGTGATTTAAGAACAGAACTACAAAAACGTCATATTTTATAAACCTGTTATGATCAACATAACAGGTCTTATATATTTTCTAGAATCTTTTTTCTTTGTCTTAAATAAATCAAATATAATATAAGACTGATGACAAGAACTATACCTATAATCAACATCAAACAATGCATAAAAAATGTTTCTGGTAAAATAGTAATAACTGGGTCTGTTGTTTCATCAAAAATCCAATAATCATTTCTAAATACTATTTGATGAAAAAGAATAAAAGCCTTATTAAAATCAATCGCTGCAAAAAATCCAATAACTAAAGGGATACCTACTGAAGACAATGACGTTAATCTTAAAAAACGATATTCATGCTGTTTTATACGATAAATTCCCGCTATAAGTGTCATGAGACCACTGATAACACAAATCATTTGGATTGCTTCAAAGATTCTTTTGACTTCTTCAAAATGAATACGTCCACTTGTTGACATAACAAAATTTGGTAGATTGAGATCTCCTTGGTAAAAAAGACTCTGATATTGAATCAAAACATCATAATTATGACGAATGACATCAGCTGAAAGTCCTGTACTTTCACTCAGATTTAAAAAATCAATATCAAAATAATAGAGCGGTTTAAAGAAAACTGTAAATACTACCGCAAAACTGATAATGAAAATAGCGAAAACAACAGCTAAGAAAATATCACTTTTTCTATTCTTTATAAATGAAGTCAGCACCTTTTTGCACCTCTACTTTAGATAAACCAGGATAGCTTTGTTGGCGTAATACTTCGTAAATACCTATAGCGACACAATTAGAAAGATTTAAACTTCTAGCATCAGCATCCATTGGAATACGAACACATTCATCTAAATGCTGTTTTAAAATATCATGTGGGATTCCATCATGTTCATGACCAAAGATGATGTATTGATCCTGATCAGATACATAATTTTGATCACTATAACATAGTTTTGAATAACGTGTAAAAAAATGATAATCGCCGTGATTTTGACTCACAAAATCTTCCCAGTTTTCATATATCTGCATTTGTAAATCTTTAATATAATCTAACCCGGCACGCTTCATATGTTTATCATCTAAAGAAAAACCTAATGGTTTAATAAGATGCAACTTCGAATGTGTTGCTACACAAGTACGCATAATATTCCCTGTATTTTGAGGGATTGCAGGATGTACTAAAACAATATGATTCATGATTAATCTCCCTCACCTTTCAAAATTGTATATAGCTTTTTAAGTGCTTTGGCACGATGTGAATATTGATTTTTTTCTTCCAATGTCAATTGTGCAGATGTTTTATGAAGTTCTGGCACATAAAAAATTGGGTCATATCCAAAACCATTTTCACCTTCAATTTTATCATAAATTTCTCCATCAAAATATTCTTCAATCAAGATAGGCTGTTGATCAGGCCTGCATAAAGCCATAGCGCAAACAAATCTAGCACCTCTATCTTTACCCTTAACAGCATCAATAATGTACTGATTCTTAATATCATAACTTGTATCATGCCCCATAAAACGTGCTGAATAAATTCCAGGTGCTCCATCTAAGGCATTGACTTCCAATCCAGAATCATCTGCCAATACAGGCTTATGAATCATATCACAAATTGTCTGAGCTTTAATTAAAGCATTTTCCTGAAAAGTCTTTCCATTTTCTTCAATATCTATGTCTTGATCAAACACGTCTTTTAATGATTTAACTTCGATACCAATTTCTTCTAACATTGCTTTGATTTCTTTAATTTTTCCTTCATTTGTAGAAGCTACAATAATTTCTTTCATTTCTCTCACTCCATTTTCAAACTTTTCTTGACTTCTGATATAGGCATTTTCTGTCCCGTCCAAAATTCAAAAGAAACAGCACCCTGATAAAGAATCATGCCTTCTCCATTCATATATTCAAGACCATTTTCTTTTGCTAATGTTAATAACTTTGTTTCTTGAGGATTATAAATAATATCAGCCACCTTTAATGACTTATTGAGATAAGATTTATCAGGAATTAAACATCCATCAGTATGTGGTTCCATTCCTACATTTGTAGTTTGAATAAGCAAATAAGCATCTTTTAAATCATTTTTTAAAGATTGCATATCTTGCAAAGATTTTAATGTTATAGAACAATGACATTGTTGATTCATTTGTTCAACCCAATCCTTATGACTGCGATTATAAACAATAATATCCTTAGCCTGTTTTGTCAGTGCAGCCACAATAGCTCTAGCAGCCCCACCAGCACCCAAAACAACAATTTTCTGTTGATCAAGATCCCAATGTTTTTCTTCACAGGCCTTGATAAAGCCGATTCCATCACTGATATGACCAATCAGCTTACCATGATCATTTTTGACTGTATTAACAGCCTGACAGAGTTTGGCTTCTGGAGTCAGTTCATCAAGATAAGATAAAATCTTCACTTTATATGGCATGGATACATTAAATCCCTTGATGGGTAATATTCTGGCACTTGTTATAAAATTGGCAAAATGATTTTCCTCCACCTCAAATGCCAAATAGACATCATCAATACCCAAGTATTGAAAAGCTGTATTATGCATCATTGGTGAAAAGGAATGTTTAATAGGATTAGCAACAATACCATATAATCCTGTATAACCCGTAATCTTATTCATCATAACCCTCCTTGATTTCTTTTCTATTATATAGCAATCATCTACAAGACTCAAAGAATTATTTTAAGAATATGAAAAAAACACTTCTATTTTTATTTTTCGAGTATAATCATGTATAGGAGGTAATTTTTTATGATTAATCAATTAATAGTGAATGCTGATGATTTTGGAATGACACAAGCCAATACCATTGGTATACTTGTAGGGCATAGTCAAGGCATTATTACTTCAACAACATGTATGATGAATATGCCTTATGCTGAGTTTGCTTTAGAACAAGCTAAAAAATTTCCACAACTGGGAGTTGGAGTTCACCTGGTATTAACCGTTGGTCGTCCTTTAGTAGAAGGAGCTCAATCCTATACAGATCAAAATGGAGATTTTATTCGACCAAAAGATTATCCTGATGGAAAACCACACGCTAATCAAGATGAACTTTATCGTGAATGGAAAGCTCAGATAGAAAAATTTATTGAAATAGCTGGACATAAACCAACACATATTGATTCACACCATCATGTCCATCTATTACCATGGCATTTGGATGTCACAAAACGATTAGCTTTAGAATATGATTTACCTATTCGCCAACGTGAACAGGTTCTTGATACATATCCTTATATTCCTGTTTATGATCAGATGTATAATGATGATGCTAATTATCAATATTTTACACATGTTCTTTCATCCTATCATGGACCTTTGGAATTCATGTGTCACCCTGCTTATCTTGATCAAAGACTCTATGATATGTCCAGCTATAACTTACCACGTATGAAAGAACTTGAACTTTTAACTTCACCAGAAGTCAAAACTTTCATACAAGAAAATCATATTAAACTTATTAATTTTTCTGATCTTCCACATAATCATTTATAATTTGACAAAAGATTCTTGCATTCTTGTAAAAAAATGTTAAAATAGATATGTCCGTAGAGATACGGATATGGTGAGGAAGAAGAGCAAGGTGGAAGTTATTTGGTAGAGAGATGGAGATTGTAGTTCATATAATACAAAACTTTCGAAAAATAATAACACAAAAAAAGAGATTGTAAGTCGAACTTATAATCTCTTTTTTCTTTATTGAAAAGATTTTTATAACTTTTCATGACCCTCTATTTGATTTAATACCCCTAATATGGCTAAAAACAATCCTGGAACAATCAATCCCAAATAATCCACTCTTATCACCACCAAGGTTATTTTAACATTCCTTTCAAAAAGAAGTGTTAAAACAAGGTAAAAAGATTTTTCAAATTGTGTTATTTACCATTTTTTATGAAGATCTTCTTTGGTAATAGGTCGAATCACCTGACATGGATTCCCTGCAGCGATTACATATGGCGGAATGTCATGAGTGACAACACTCCCTGCCCCAATGATAGCTCCCTGATTAATCTTAACACCTGGCAAAATAGTCACATTCCCACCTATCCACACATAATCATAAATTTTAACTGGACGTGCATACTCTAAGCCTTGCATCCTTTGTCCTTCATGAAAAGGATAAGAAGCAGTATAGATATTCACATTTGGTCCCATGACAACATGATCTCCAATCTCTACAAGTCCCTGATCTAAAATAGTGAGATTAACATCACTATAAAAATCAATACCAACTGTAATATGGTAACCATACTGACAATAAAAAGGTGGTTCAATCCATAATTCACCTTTACAATTCAATAATTTCTTTAATAAAACATCTTTTTCTTCTTTTTGAACAGGAGTATAACGATTATATTCATAGAGCATTCGTTTACAAATCTCTCTTTCATGATATAATTCCTGATCATATGACTGGTATAAATGCCCAGCCTTCATTTTTTCTTTTTCACTCATTTATTTTCATCCTTTATTATTTTTTCTATATGTTCAATCATCGCCTGACAGTCATAAGTAGCAAAAATAGAAGCATCTATATTATCTACTAAAACAGGTTTTAATTTTTGCGATAACTCATGTTGTTTATATCTGAGTTGAGGAGCTATGAGAATCAAATCATATTTTTGATAAACATTTTCTAACTGATAAACTGCTGTTGCATCAATATGATAAGGTAAATGATTTAACTGACAATATTTATTTAATTTTTCAGCAAAATATCCCGTTGTCATACCACCTGAACAACATAATAAAATATGAGAATTTGGCTTTTCATCTTCAAGCAGTTTTTCCATCATACGATGAAACAGATTGGTTGCATAATGAAAGTTATAAAACTGATAATGTAAATAAAATAACAGTTCTTCTCCTTCCATAATCGCTTCTTCTACAATTCCTATAGGCCAAACAACAAATCTGGCAACACGATTTTTATAATAAATTTTATAAGTTCTTGAATCATATTTTTCTAGCTTTAAGCGAGGATCACTTGTTACCTGATAATAAACCCATTTTCTAAAGACTTCTAAATCTTCCTGTTTATAAAAAGTTTCCATTGCCCTCACCACCATATGTCTATTATACTAAACTTTCATCAAAATACCAACTACATAAAAAAGAGAAAATCTCATCTCGATTTTCCCAAATGATTTTTCTTCATCTATTTTCATGTTCCATGTCTTTTCACATCTTCTCAAAGACTTTTCTGTTGTTTATAAATTCCGTAACTTTACATAATCATTACAATCATAAACGACAAGGTTTCTATTTCCTCGGCAATATTTTATCATTTATACCACTTCTTGTATATTTAGGTATAAAAATGACAACTCTATCTACATCATACATAATGTTTAATCTTTTGATAATCGCATATTTCATATAAAAAAGAATGAATATTGATCATTCATTCTCTGTATCATTTCATATCGTTATGAGTCTTTTTTATGATTTAACTGATAAATCTTTCTTTCCAAAGACACAAAGAAATGTTCTTTGGGACTTTGATCAAAATGTATCAAATAGAAAGATAAAACAAGCCCGCCAATCACAGCAACCAGCATATCTGTCAATGTATCATGGACACCACTTGTCCAATGATTAATAGCATCATAGTTAAAAAAGACTAACAAAGCATATTCATAAAACTCCCATAATAAAGCCACTAAAGCATTAACAGCATTCAAAAATAGAAACATCAGACTTTGACGATGATCTTCTCTCAAAAAATATTTATAGATAAAATATATCAATTCACAAATGACAACACCACTGGCACAATGTATAAATTTATCATAATAGGGCGTTGAATAGCCTCCAAGGCAACTTCCCCAAAGACTGGCAAAATAAACAAAAACAAGATTAATGATATAAAATTCTAATGGAACTTTGATATGTAATATTTTCATGAGTACAGGTAAAATCCACGGTGTCAGACAGGCAACAAAAGTCATTCCAAAATACTTTCCTTGCCAATTGACATAAAAAGCATATATTAAAGTGACAATATAAATGATTAAACAGCTATACCATATGGTTTTTAATTTTTTCATAATG